>NZ_JBVJHZ010000009.1:0-154792 GCF_055586545.1 Glycomyces sp. NPDC050141
CCCCCCCCCCCCCCCCCCCCCCCCCCCCCCCCCCCCCCCCCCCCCCCCCCCCCCCCCCCCCCCCCCCCCCCCCCCCCCCCCCCCCCCCCCGCCTCGGTTCGTCTAGTGGTGGTGGGCTTCGGCTTCGCCTCGGCGGTGGACTTCGGCGGCGAGGCGGTCGGCGATCGCTTCCGGCGTCAGGCCGAGGTCGGCGAGGAGCTGGGCGCGGGTGCCGTGCGGGTGCCAGCCGCGTTCGACGGCGAAGTCGATGAGCGGGGTCTCGTCGCCGGAGTCGCGCAGGGACTGCGCGAGCGCGTCGCCGAAGCCGCCGGTGCGGATGCCGTCTTCGAGCGTCGCGACGAGCGGGTACTGGCCCGCGAGCTTGACGAGCGCGGCGGGCACCGGAGAGATCCAGCGCGGGTCGACGACGGTGGCGCGGATGCCCTGCTCCGCAAGGAGTCCGGCGACGCTGACGGCGGTCGAGGCGAAGGAGCCGCAGGCGACGATCAGGAGTTCGTCGTCTTCGTGCTTGACGAGCAGGTCGAGTCCTTCGTGGACTTCGACGGCTTCGATGTCGGCCTCGGGGATGGCGCCCGTGGGGAAGCGCAGCATCGTCGGGCCGTCGTCCACGGTCAGCGCCTCGGCGAACTCCTCGCGCAGCGAGGCGGCGTCGCGCGGCGCGGCGATGCGCAGGCCGGGGACGACGCGGAAGATCGAGGTGTCCCAGATGCCGTAGTGGCTCGGCCCGTCCGGGCCGGTGATCCCGGCGCGGTCGAGCACGAACGTCACGGGCAGCTTGTGCATGGCGACGTCGAGCACGGTCTGGTCGAACGCGCGGTTCATGAACGTGGAGTAGACGGCCACGACCGGGTGCATGCCGTTCATGGCAAGGCCCGCAGCGGAAGTGACGGCGTGCTGCTCGGCGATGCCGACGTCGAAGACCCGCTCGGGGTGGCGCTTCATGAGCTTGTCGACGCCGGTGGGGCCGGGCATCGCGGCGGTGATCGCGACGACCTCGGGGCGCAGGTTGGCCTGCGCGACCAGCTCGTCGGCGAACACGCCGGTCCAGCGGCGCTTGGAGGCGTTGAGCGGTTCGCCGGTGATCGGGTCGAACGCGGCCGAGGGCGCGTGCATCTGCTCGGCCTCGTCGGCGCGGGCGGGGGCCCAGCCGTGGCCCTTCTCGGTGAGGGCGTGGACGATCACGGGCCCGCCGAAGCGCTTGGCGCGGTCGAGGGCCTCGCCGAGTTCGGCGATGCTGTGGCCGTCGACGGGGCCGACGTACTTGATGCCGAGGTCGGAGAACATGCCCTGCGGGGCGAGGGCGTCTTTGAGGCCGGTCTTGGCGGCGTGGAGGCCCTGGTAGGCGGCGCGGCCGAACACGGGGATGCGTTCGACGAGCTCCTGGATCCTCTTGAGCGCGGGCTCGTAGCCGGGGTTGAGGCGCAGGCCGGAGAGGCGCTTGGCGAGGCCGCCGACGGTGGGCGCGTAGGAGCGGCCGTTGTCGTTGACGACGATCACGAGCTTGAGGTCGTCGCGGGCGGCGATGTTGTTGAGCGCTTCCCAGCACATGCCGCCGGTGAGCGCGCCGTCGCCGACCACGGCCACGACGTGCCGGTCGGACCCGCTGAGCGCGTGGGCCTTCGCGAGGCCGTCGGCGTAGGAGAGGGACGTGGAGGCGTGCGAGTTCTCGACGAGGTCGTGCGGGGACTCGGCCTGGCTGGGGTAGCCGGTGAGGCCGCCGCGCCCGCGCAGCCCGGCGAACTGCCCGGCGCGGCCGGTCAGTGCTTTGTGGACGTACGACTGGTGCCCGGTGTCGAAGACGATCTGGTCGTGCGGGGAGTCGAAGACCCGGTGGATCGCCATGGTCAGCTCGACGACGCCGAGGTTGGGGCCGATGTGGCCGCCGGTCCTGGCGACGGCGCCGACGAGGAATTCGCGGATCTCCTCGGCAAGCCGGGGCAGCTCCTCCTCGTCCAGCGACTTGAAATCGGCCAGCCTGCCGATGCCGGACAGCAGCGGGCCCATCTCGGGTTCGTCGTGCGGGTTCATAAGGGGGAAGTCTATCGGTGAGCCCGTGCGGGCGGTAGCTGCGCGAGCGCGGCTGGGACGTGTCTCATGGGCGTGCGCCAGGCGTGATCTGCGCGTCAAGGGCCCGGCGGCTCGGTCACGCTCCGGACGGGGGAACGTGACGGGACCGCACGGTGTTCGAGCGGTGCTCGCGCACACCGGAAGTTCATCCGGTCGGGGGACGGGACACATCTATGGCTCGCAAGCTTCGCCAAGGCAGAGCCGAATTTATGGCTCGCAAGCTTCGCCAAGGCAGGGCCGAATTTATGGCTCGCAAGCTTCGCCAAGAAGGCCTGACTGTCGGAAAGCAGTCAGTCCCCGAAAGGGACACGCCGGGCGAAAGCCGGGCCGGTTCGTGATCGAAATGTGATCATCCCAACATGGACCTCATCGACCTGCACCAGAACACCGAATGGCCCGCGCGCCTCGACCAGGTGTTGAGCTCCTCCCCGGTGGACTGGGCCGACCGGCGCGAGAGCGTGCAGGCCGCGGCCCCGCCCGGGCTGGCGCGGCTCCAGCGCATGTCGGCCGTCCCGCGGTTCGACCTCGACGCGGTGGACCCGGAGGTCTACGAGGGCATCCTGGAGGACGCGCTCATCGCCGCCGCGCGCGGCGGCGCGGTCTACACCGAGCTGCGGCTGCCGCAGGAGTCGGTGGTGTACCCGCAGTTCATGGAGCGGTTCACGGCCGCGTGCGAGCGGGTAGCGGCGACGTTCCCGGGGTTCAGCGCGGGCGCGGTGCTGAGCATGAACCTGTGGGACCCGATGCTGCGGGAGCTGTGCGACGCGTTCGCGGACGCGGCGGCGGCGGGCCTCTCGGGCGTCGAGATCATCTACGTTCCCTATGCGGCCGAGGCGGACTGGACGCGGGGCCGGATCGTGGCGGAGGCCGCGGGCGCGGCCGGGCTGGGAGTGACCGTGCCTGCGGGGGCGTTCAACGCCTCGAACCTGGCGTCGCTGGCGGAGATCGAGCAGATCGGGCGGATCGGGCACGCCGTGGGCGCGGCGAGCGACCCGGGGATCATGCGGCTGCTGGCCGACCGCGGCGTGACCGTGGAGGTGTGCCTGACCTCGGCGGTCGTGCTGGGCATGGTCGCGAAGCTGGAGGACCACCCGCTGCCGCGGTTCCTGGAGGCGGGCATGGCGGTCGTGCTGGGCACGGACTCGCCGATGCGGATGGGCACCTCTATCGCGGGCGAGTACGAGAAGGCGCGGGCGCTCGGGCTGAGCGAGACGGACCTGGCGGTCGTGTCGGCGCGGGCGAAGGCGGCCCGGCTCTGAGCCGACGCCGCGCCGAACGGTCACGAACAGGCCTCAGCTTGATCACCTGACGGCGTCAATTCTGCAGATCGTCGTATTGTAGACAATCAAACCAGCCTTCATTTGACATCTAGATTCAAGGCGTTGAGCTGCGGAAATATCGCGCATCAACGGCTCGTGTCGGTCTTATCACGCGCTGCTCGGGTTGAAAAAACACAGGCGTTGACTAGTGTTTCCCCGGTTCCCGCCCCCCAACCGGAACCCCCTGCTGCTCGAAAGGACGAGATGTCAGCGATAGCAGTTGATTCCCTGTACAAGGTCTTCGGCAAAGGCGCCCGAAGCGCCGTCGCCCAGCTGAAGAGCGGCACCCCGCGCGACCGGCTCAAGAACGTGACCGCAGCCGTCATCGACCACAACTGGTCGATCGAGCCCGGCGAGATCTTCGTCGTCATGGGCCTCTCCGGCTCCGGCAAGTCGACGCTGATCCGGATGCTCAACGGGCTCATCAAGCCCACGTCGGGCACCATCCGCATCGGCGACGTCGAGCTCGGCTCACTGTCGAAGCGCGAGCTGCGCCGGCTCCGCCGCGAGAAGATCAGCATGGTCTTCCAGCACTTCGCGCTGCTGCCCCACCGCAGCGTCGTCGAGAACGTCGCGTTCGGCCTGGAGATCAAGGGCCTCAATAGACCTGAGCGGCTGGAGCGCGCAAGGGAAGCCGTCGAGCTCGTCGGCCTCTCCGGCCACGAGGACAAGCTCCCCGCCCAGCTCTCGGGCGGCATGAAGCAGCGCGTCGGCCTCGCCCGCGCGCTCGCGGCCGACACCGAGATCCTGCTCATGGACGAGGCGTTCAGCGCCCTGGACCCGCTCATCCGCCAGGAGATGCAGGACCAGCTGCTCGACCTGCAGTCCAAGCTCGGCAAGACCATCGTGTTCATCACGCACGACCTCAACGAGGCCATGCGGATCGGCGACCGGATCGCCGTGTGCGACGGCGAGGTGAAGCAGCTGGGCACCGCCGAGGACCTGCTGCTGCGCCCGGCCGACGAGTACGTCGCCGAGTTCACCGCCGACGTCGACCGCGCCCGCGTGCTCACCGCCGAGGCCGTCATGGTCCCCTGCCGCACCGTGCTCACCCCCGACGAGCTCGCCGCGGCCGACCGCGACGTCACCCAGTTCGACACCGTCGCACCGGATGTGCCCGTCAACGAGCTGTACGAGTCGGTGCTCAACTCCGAGCGGCCGGTCCTGGTCGTCGACGAGCAGTCCGACCGGCTCGGCGCGGTCACGACCCGGACGATCCTCGAAACCCTGGCGAACGAGCCCGCCGCCGAACCCCAAGCTCCCGAGGCCCCGGCCTCCGCAGCCGAGGAGGTCGCCGCGTCATGATCGAGTACCTCAACAACTGGTTCTGGACCTATATCTGGAAGCCCCTGCCCGACATGCCGTTCGGCGACTGGATGGAAACGTTCATCCGCTGGGCGCGGGACGCCTGGTCGGCCGGGTTCGACGCCGTCGACACGGGCCTGGAGTTCCTGTACCTGCACCTCGCCGACGGACTGCTCTGGCTCCCTTCGGGAGTCATGGTGCTCCTGTTCGCGGCGGCCGCGTGGGCCGCGAAGGGCTGGAAGCTCGGCGCGGGCATCGGCCTGGGCATGTTCGTCGTCGCGTGGACCCCGTACTGGGAGCAGACGATGCAGACCCTGTCGATGGTCCTCGTCTCGGCGGTCATCGCGATCCTGCTGGCGATCCCGCTGGGCGTCGCCGCCGCCGAGAGCAGGGCGTTCTCGGCGGTCGCGCGGCCGGTCCTGGATTTCATGCAGACGCTCCCGGCGTTCGTGTACCTCATCCCGGTGGTGATGCTGTTCAGCGTCGGCGTGGTCCCTGGCATCATCGCGACGATCATCTTCGCGATGCCGCCGGGCGTGCGCCTCACCGAACTCGGCCTGCGCCAGGTCGACCCCGAGGTCGTCGAGGCCGGGCAGGCCTTCGGGGCCTCGCCCGCGCGCATCCTCGCGCGCATCAAGCTGCCGCTCGCGCTGCCGACGATCATGGCCGGGCTCAACCAGGTCATCATGCTCGCACTGTCCATGGTGGTCATCGCGGGCCTCGTGGGCGGCGGCGGCCTCGGCTCTGTGATCTCAGGGTCCCTGGGCCGCTTGGACATCGCCGCCGGGTTCAACGCCGGGCTGGCCGTGGTGCTGCTCGCGATCCTGCTCGACCGCGTCACGCAGGGCCTGTCCGACCGCACGCCGGTCGCGCGCGCCGCCAAGCTCGCCCGCTAGCCATCGAACACCCCGTCAGTTGGCGCACGCCCCTGCGCCGGAGAGAAGGAATCATGCAACGACGTTCGATCATGAAGGGCGCCATCGCCACCGGCGCCGTGACCCCGCTGGTGCTGGCCGGCTGCTCGGTGGAGGAAGAGCCGGGCGAGGCCGCGGCGGAAGGCGTCGACTTCGGCCTGCCGAAGGGCGAGGGCGAGATCAAGATCGGGTACATCAACTGGGACGAGGCGGTCGTCGCCACCGAGCTGTGGCGCCAGGCGCTCACCGCCTCGGGGTACACGGTGACGGCCCAGGAGTTCACCGAGGTCGGGCCGTTGTTCGAGGGCCTGTCCTCGGGCGACCTCGACTTCTTCCTCGACGGCTGGCTGCCGATCACGCACCAGACGTACATGGCGACGTACGGCGACCAGCTCGAGCAGCTGGGCACGTGGAACGAGAACGCGGCGCTCACTGTGGCCGTGCCGTCTTATGTGGACGTCGAGTCGCTCGCGGACCTCAACGCGAACGCCGGGCTCTTCGGCGGCCGGATCGTCGGCATCGAGGCCAGCGCGGGCCTGACGGAGGCGGTGCAGAACAGCACGATCCCCACGTACGGGATCACGGACCTGACGCTGGAGACCTCGTCGACGACGGCGATGCTCACCGAGCTCGACAGCGCGATCGCGGCGGAGGAGCCGATCGTGGTGACGCTGTGGCAGCCGCACTGGGCGTACGCGAAGTACGACCTGAAGAACCTGGCCGACCCGGAGGTGACACTGGGCGAGGCCGAGACGATCAACACCTTGGCGCGCTTGGGGTTCAGCGAGGAGTTCGCGGATGTGGCGGCGGCGCTGGGCACGTTCGCGATGAGCGACGAGCAGCTGGCGGGCCTGGAGAACCTGGTGTTCTCGGAGCACGGCGGCGACGTGCAGGCGGGCGTGACGGCCTGGCTGGCGGAGAACGAGTTCTCGGACCTGGTCGCTTAACGCAGGCGTGGCGGGCCGCATCCGGCCCTTCGGCCGGATGCGGCCATAGGGCATGCCCCTTCCCACCCGCATCCACCTCCGACCACCGGGGATAAATAAGACGACTCTCCCACAGGGGTCCGACATCCCCTGTTCAATTGCATTGATATCTGTTGATGTTTCGATTAGAATGTGACACGCCACCTCGTTTTTGAACCAGGTGGCGCAGGTAGCGGTGGCATTCCCCGGCATCGCGCACCGCATGGCGCATTGGAGCACCATGTCCAGCACCCATAGTCCGGCACCCGCACTTCCCCGCCGGCGCCTCTTCCAGGGCGCGGCCGCCGCAGGCGGCCTCGCCGCGTTCGGCACCGGCGTCCCCGCCGTGCAGGCCCAAGACGTCGGCACCCTGGCCGTCCACCCCGGGGCGCTGCACACCCAGGCCGACATCGACCGCATGTACGCGAAGGTGAGCACCAACCAGGAGCCGTGGCGCAGCGGCTGGGAGCGGCTGATCGCGAACAGCCACGCCCAGACCACCTGGGCCGCAAGGCCGACCGCGACCATCATCCGCGGCGGCGACGGCCAGAACTACCCCCAGCTCTACAACGACATCCACGCCGCCTACCAGTGCGCCCTGCGCTGGAAGGTCTCCGGCAACACCGCCTACCGGGACAAGGCCGTCGAGATCCTCAACGCCTGGTCGTCCACGCTGGAGGCCGTCAACGGCAACGCCGACCGTTTCCTCGCGGCCGGTATCTACGGCTACCAGTTCTGCTGCGCGGCCGACCTCGTGCGCGGCGCGCCCGGCTTCGACCTCGGCGCGTTCCAGGCCATGATGACGAGCATCTTCCTGCCGATGAACGAGCACTTCCTCACCAACCACAACGACGCCTGCATCACCAACTACTGGGCGAACTGGGACCTGTGCAACATGTGCAGCATCCTGGCCATCGGCATCATCTGCGACGACGCCGCGCTCATCAACCGGGCCGTGGACTACTTCTGGAACGGCGAGGGCAACGGCTCGATCTACAACGCCATCCCGTTCGTCCACTCAGGATTCCTCGCCCAGTGGCAGGAGTCGGGCCGCGACCAGGGGCACTCGATCATGGGCATCGGCATGATGTCGAGCTTCATGGAGATGGCCTGGAACCAGGGCATCGACCTCTACTCCGCGCGCGACCTCGCGTTCGGCAAGGCCGCCGAGTACGTCGCTAGGTACAACCTGGGCTACGACGACCTGCCGTTCACCACCTACAGCTGGGGCACCGGCCAGAGCTGCGCCTACAGCGAGCAGACCGTCATGGGCTCGGGCGGCCGCGGCCAGCTGCGCCCCGTGTGGGAGATGGTCTACAACCACTACACCGTGCGGCGCGGCCTGCGGATGCCGAACGTCGCGCGCATGGCGGCCCTGGTCCGCGCCGAAGGCGGCGGCGGGGACTACGGCACGACCTCGGGCGGGTTCGACACGCTCGGGTTCGGCACGCTCGCGCACACCCGGCCGACCCCGGCGGTCGTCTCCGGCGGCGTCTACACGCTCATGACCGAGCGCTCCGGCAAGTGCCTCGACAACGGCTCGGTCACCACCGAAGGCGCCCAGGCGATCCAGTGGGACGACAACGGCGGGAACTGGCAGCGCTGGCGCATCACGGACGTCGGGAGCGGCTACTACAAGCTCGTGAACCTCCACTCGGGCAAGGCCCTCGACAACTTCTCACTGACCGCCGACGGCGGGAAAGTGGTGCAGTGGACCGACAACGGCGTGGCCGCGCAGCGCTGGCAGATCACGGACGTCGGCGGCGGGGCCGTCCGGCTGGTGTGCCAGCACTCGGGCAAGGCGCTCGACAACGGCAACGGCGAGGCGAACGGCGGCGGCGCGATCCAGTGGGCCGCCTCCGGCGGGGTCCAGCAGCGCTGGAACCTCAAGCGGGTCGCGTAGCCGAGCGGGCGGCGGGGAGCGCGTCTCCTCGCCGTCCTTTGTGCTGCAACGCATTGCAATTGTCCGATTACGTCGGAAATCCTGGAAATATGTCGTTTGATCTTGAAGATTGTTTATGCGGCCTTTAGACTGGCCAGCGGCGGCGGCCTCCCGGCACCGCCCGCCGACAATCCGCGGTGGCATTCCCCGGCATCGCACACCGCATGGCGCATAGGAGCACCATGTCTACTAAGGACAACACCATCGAACCGAATAGCGGCCCGAACCTCAAGCGGCGCCGGCTCATCACGGGCGCGATCGCCGCGGGCGGCCTCGCGGCCGCCGGAGCCGGCGGGCTCGGCATCGCGGCGGCCCAGGACGCGGACGACGTCACGGCACAGGCCTCCCACCCCGGCCTCCTGCACACGCAGGCCGACTTCGACCGCATGAAGGCCAAGGTCGACGCCGGGCTCGAGCCGTGGGTCGCGGGCTGGAACAAGCTCACCGCCAACAGCCACTCGCAGTCCACCTGGGCCGCAAGGCCGACCGCGACCATCATCCGCGGCGGCGACGGGCAGAACTACCCGCAGCTGTACAACGACATCCACGCCGCCTACCAGAACGCGCTGCGCTGGAAGGTCTCCGGCGACACCGCGCACCGCGACAAGGCCGTCGAGATCCTCAACGCCTGGTCGTCCACACTGGAGGCCGTCAACGGCAACGCCGACCGCTTCCTGGCCGCCGGGATCTACGGCTACCAGTTCTGCTGCGCCGCCGACATCGTCCGCGACGTCTCCGGGTTCGACCTCGGCGGCTTCCAGGACATGATGACGGGCATCTTCCTGCCGATGAACGAATCGTTCCTCACCAACCACAACGACGCGTGCATCACCAACTACTGGGCCAACTGGGACCTGTGCAACATGGCGAGCAAGCTCGCCATCGGCATCATCTGCGACGACGCCGCCATCACCGACCAGGCGATCGACTACTTCTGGAACGGCGAGGGCAACGGCTCGATCGGCAACGCCATCCCGTTCGTGTACGACGGCGGGCTCGCCCAGTGGCAGGAGTCCGGGCGCGACCAGGGGCACTCGATCATGGGCATCGGCCTCATGTCGTCCATCATGGAGATGGCCTGGAACCAGGGCGTCGACCTGTACGGCGCCAACGACAACGCCTTCGCGAAGGCCGCCGAGTACGTGGCGCGCTACAACTCCGGCCACGACGACCTGCCGTTCACCACGTACTCCTGGGGCACCGGCCAGAACTGCGCCTACAGCGAGCAGACCGTCATGGGCTCCGGTGGGCGCGGCCAGGCGCGGCCGGTGTGGGAGATGGTCTTCCACCACTACACCTCGCGCCAGGGCTACGCGCTGCCGAACGTCAGCGCCCTCGCGGGGACCAACAGCCCCGAAGGCGGCGGCGGTGACTACGGCACCACCTCCGGCGGGTTCGACACCCTCGGGTTCGGGACCCTCGCCCACGTGCGCCTCACCTGGGACGAGATGCCCGACAACCTCAAACCGCTCGGCTGAGGCCAGACCCGCACGAACGGGACGCGCCCGGCGGTCCCCCGCCGGGCGCGCGCCCGCCCGCGACGCCCGAAAACACCTCCGGATTCATGCGTATGTGCTAATATGTTGGTGCGCTTTGCGGGCCGCCCCCCTCGCTGAGCGCCTACAGACCCTGCACGCCTCCCAGACGCGACCGCCGACCCGCGCTCGGCGGTCGCGTTGCGTCCCAAGGGCATCCGCACCGCCGTACCCACACAGTGGCGCTCCACCACTACGATCTGCCAAGACACGCCCCCAACGGCAGGCCGCGAGGCACGGCCCCGGCCCGCCGTCGAGAGCTAGGAGACCACTTGTTCGGCATGCTCGCGCCCTGCCCCTCCCGCACCCCCGACGACCTCAAACCCCGCTGGATGGGGCATTTCTGCGGCCTGTGCCTGGAACTGCGCGACGACGCGGGCCAGTTCGCGAGGCTCACCACCAACTACGACGCCCTCGCGCTCTCCGTGCTCGTCGAAGCCCAGCAGGGCGACGCCGCCGACAGCCGCAACGCCGGGCCCTGCGCCCTGCGCGGCATGCGCCGCCAGACCGTCGCCACCGGCGCCGGACCGCGCCTCGCCGCCACCGCTTCACTCGTGCTCGCCTCGGCGAAGATCCGCGACCACGTCGAGGACGGCGACGGCTTCGCCGCCCGGCCCGGCGCGCGCGGCATCGCAGGCCTCACCGCCGACCGCCTGCGCGCCAAGGCCATCGCTATCGGCGACTCGATCGACCTCGACACCGCTCCGCTGTTCGCCCGCATTGAGGGCCAGCACGGCATCGAAGCGGCCACCAGGATCGGCACACCGCTCACTGTCGTGACCGCCCCGACCGAGGCCGCCACGGCCGCGCTGTTCGCGCACGCGGCGCTCATCGGCGGCAGGCCCGAGAACGCCGACGCATTCCGGACGGCCGGGGCCGCGTTCGGGCGGCTCGCGCACCTGCTCGACGCCGCGGACGACTTCGAGGAGGACGCCGCGCGCGGCGCGTGGAACCCGCTGGCCGCCACCGGGTCCGGGATCGGGGACGCGCGGGCGCTGGCGAAGGGCGCCCTGGCGGACATGAAGCGCGCCTTGGACTCGGCGGTGATCGTCGACGCGTCGATGGTCGGCCTGCTGCTGGACCGGTATGCGCGCCATGCGTACTCGAAGACGTTCAAGTCGTCGTGCTCGACGCAGCACGCGCCCGCGCAGGAGACCGCCGAGCGCCGCGGCTACCGGGAGCGCCGGGACTATCGCCGGGACGAGCGCCGCCGCTACCGCGAGGACGAGGGCCACCACGGGCGCAGTCGCGGCTTCTGGGCCGGGCTGTGCACGTTCGCGGTGATGGCGTGCACGTGCCAGCTGTGCTGCTCCGAACATTACAACGACCCGTGGACGGGTCAGCCGCGTTCGGGCTGGTGCCGGGACTGCTGCGACAGCTGTCAGTGCTGCGAGTGCTGCGAATGCTGTCAGTGCTGCGGCGACTCGGAGGGCGACGGATGCTGCGGCGGTTGCGACTGCCCCTGCAGCTGCGACTGAGCCGTTCCGCTACCGGGGCGGCTGCGGCCAGCCTTGCGACGCAGAGGAACCGGGGACTGGCGGCTGCTGCCCCGGCGGGGTGTACGGGCCGGGCTGGTTCGGCTGCGGGGCGGCGTCCCTCCACTGGGGAGGCGGCGGCTGCTGGTAGCCGGGGAAGACCTGGTCGTCGGCGGCGGGGCGCTGCTGCTGGGCCTTGGCTGACTGGTTGCCGGGGGTGTTGCGGAGCCAGTTGCCGACGGGCTTGGTGAAGAGCAGGCCGAGGACGCCGAGCACGGTGAGGAGCTGCACGAGCGCGAACGGGACCTTGAGCGCGCCGATGAAGCCGCACAGGGACACCAGGCCGAGGAAGCCGAGTCCGATGTAGAACGCGGTCTTCGGGTTCTCGAAACCGAAGCGGCCCAGGCGCTCCCTGGCGGTCCCCCAGATGAGGACGAGGTCGACGGCGGCGACGAGCACGCCGAACACGATGTTGAGCACGAGCCCGGCGCCCGGTCCGAGGAACGAGGCGATCGCGGCCGAGAGCGACACGGACACGATCGTCAGGAGCACGGCGGCGGCCAGGTAGATCCACAGCAGCTGGAGCATCCACGTGACCTGCTTGAGCCGGCCTTCCATGGGCACGATGCCCCAGCGCTGCGCGAAGGTGGGCGCGGGCGGGAGCACGGGCCCGGAGGGCTCGCCGGGGGCGAAGGTCCCGTAGGGGTCGTGCGGGCGGTAGTCGAAGGACGGCGAAGCGGGCCCGTTCTGCTGTGGATTCGGCTCGCTCGCGGGCCCGGTTGCGTAGGGAGGGTTGGTCATCGATGCTCCGAGGCTGCGGTCAGTTGCGGCAATCAAGTTATCGCAACGCGCGCGGGCGCGCGGCCCCCGGTCAGTAGTCGACGAGTTCGAACAGGGCGATCGTCTCGAAGTGCTGCGTCATGGGGAACGCGTCGAACGCGCGGATGCGGGTGAGCTCGTAGCCTTCGATCGCGAGGTCCTTGGCGTCGCGGGCCAGAGCGCCTGCGTCGCAGGCGATGTAGCAGATGGCGCGGGGGCGGGCCTCGCCGAGCGCGACGACGACTTCGGGGCCCGCGCCGCTGCGGGGCGGGTCGAGGACGACGAGGTCGACGGAGCCGAGGTCGGGGGCGATGGCGGCGACGTCGCCTTCGATCGCGCCGGCGTTCTTCCAGGAGGTGAGGTTCGCGGCGGTGCGGGAGGACGGCGCGTTCTCAACGGCCACAACGCGTCCGGTGTCCCCGACGGCTTCGGCGAGCCCGGCGGCGAAGAGCCCGGCCCCGGCGTACAGGTCCCAGGCGGACTCGCCTTCCTGCGGGTCGAGGAATTCGAGGGCGCAGGCGAGGAAGGCGGGGGCGGCGGCGGGGTGGACCTGCCAGAAGCCGTCGAAGGCGATCTCGAACTCGTTGTCGCCCACCGTCTGGTGCACGAGTTTGGGGCCGCTCTTGTGGTGCGGGCGGGCGGTGCGGCGCAGCTGGGTGTAGACGGCGAGCTCGTCGTCGTTCGAGTCGACAACGCCGACGGCGCCCATGCCGTCCCAGGTCTTGGTGAGGAGGTCGGATTCGCGGATGCGCTCGGTGGCGATGGCGCACTTGTCGATGTGCACGAGGTCGTGCGACTTGTGGACGCGCAGGCCGGGCTTGCCGTTCTCGTCGACGGCGTACTGCATGCGGGTGCGCCAGCCGAGCGCGCCCTCGTCCCAGGGGAGCTCCTCGACTTCGACGCCCTCGAGCTTGGCGGGGTCGACGCCGCCGATGCGGGTGAGCTGGTCGTGGAGGACGCGGGCCTTGAGGCGGCGCTGGGCGGCGGGGGCGGCGTGCTGGAAGTCGCAGCCGCCGCACTTGCCGGGCCCGGCGTAGGGGCAGGGGGGCTCGACGCGGTCGGGCGAGGCCTCGATGACCTCGACGGCGTCGGCGAACGCGAAGCGCTTTTTGCGCTCCTTGATCTCGATGCGGACGGTCTCGCCGGGCAGGGCGTGGCGCACGAAGTACACCTCGTTGTCGACGCGGGCCACGCAGTGGCCTCCGGCTGCGACGTCTGCAACGGTGACGATCATCGTCCTCAAATCCTCAAGCTCTCCGCCGCCGGAACTCGGCGGGCCGCACGCCAGGATACGGGTTCGCAAAGCACCCTCGCCGCGACTTACCACGCGGGTGTGACATCGCGTTTCCGGGCCCCCCGGGGATACCCTACGCGCAAGGTCCGACAGTGAGCCCCCTTCACCTGTGGAAACGCCCGGGACCCGCCGTCGCGGCGGGTCCCGGGGCGTTCGCTAATCCGTTACGGCCGCTTCGATGGTGAGGGTTCCGGCGGCGGTGTCGAGGGTGGCTTCGGTGCCGAGTGGCATGACGCGCGGGTCGAGGCCGTGGCCGACCTTGAGGCCGCCGAGGACCGGGACGCCGAGGTTGCCGAGGCGGTCCATGAGGGCCTCGTTCATGGTCCATTCGCCTTCGGTGTACTCGTCGTTCGCGTCCGGCTCGAACTGGCCGACGGCGATCCCGGCGAGGTTGGAGAAGTGCCCGGCGCGGATCAGGCGGGTGAGCATGTTGTCGACCCGGTAGCGGGCCTCGTCGACCTCTTCGACGAAGAGGATCGCACCGTCGAGGTCGGGCCAGTTGGACTCGTCGGGCTCGGCGGCCATGAGCGAGAGGTTGCCGCCCAGCAGCGGCCCCGTCGCGGTACCGGCGACCTCGACCTCCGCGGTCGGCACGAGCGGGTCGCGGGTGAGCACGACCGGGTCGGTGGTCATCAGCGCCGTGCGCAGCGACTCGGCGGTCGCGGCGGTGTTGTTCGACGACCACGCCATCATCGGCGAGTGCAGGCTCGCCAGGCCCGTCTGGTGGTTCGCGGCCAGGTGCAAAGCGGTGATGTCGGAATACCCGACGATCAACTTCGGGTTGTCCGCGAGGCCGCTGAAGTCGACCTCGTCGATGATCCGGGTGGTGCCGTAGCCGCCGCGCGCGGTCATGACCGCCTTCGCTTCCGGGTGGTCGAGCGCGTACTGCAGGTCGGCGAGGCGGTCCTCGTCGGGCGCCGAGAGCCAGCCGTACGTGTCGAGCGCGTGCTCGGTCAGCTCGACCCGCAGGCCCCAGCCTTCGAGGATCGCGATGCCCTTCGCGACGGCCGCGGCCGTGGTCGCGCTGCCCGGGGCGGGCACGACGACGAGGTCGCCCGGCACGAGCTTGGCGGGCTTGCATGCCTTGGGCTGCTTCGCGTTCGCAGGCGATGCAGCTGCGGCGGCGACGACGGCGCCAGCGGCGATGCCGCCGATGAGGGCGCGGCGGGAAAGGGCGGGACGGGGGTCTTGACGCATCGGGGTCTCCTCAGGAGTGGAACAGTTACCCCCCCACTAGACGCAGAAAACATGTCGCTTCAACACCCCCGTGACCGATTTTTCTCAGAGTTCAACCGGTCCTCGTCTCCGGCCCGGCGCGAACGGCGGCGCGGTATCGTCACGTGGACAGCGTCGACGCGAGGGGTGGAGCCGGGTGCATGTGGTGATCATGGGCTGCGGGCGCGTGGGCTCGTCCCTGGCGCGGAGCCTGGTGGAGCGCGGGCACACCATCGGGATCATCGACCAGGACCCGAAGGCGTTCCGCCGCCTCGGCCCGGACTTCGACGAGACCACGGTGCGCGGCGTCGGCTTCGACCGCGGGGTCCTCCAGAAGGCCGGCATCACCCGCGCCGACGCGTTCGTCTCGGTCTCCTCGGGCGACAACTCGAACATCATCGCCGCGCGGGTCGCCCGCGAGAACTACGGCGTCCCCAACGTCATCGCCCGCATCTACGACCCGCAGCGCGCGAGCGTCTATGAGCGCCTTGGCATCCCGACCGTGGCGACGGTGCGGTGGACGGCCGACCGGCTGCTGCGCCACCTCCTCCCCGAGGACCAGGAGCCCTTGTGGAGGGACCCGACCGCGACCCTGTCGATGGTCGAGGTCCTGTGCGCCGAAGCGTGGTACGGCACGCCGCTGTCCCGCCTGGAGGAGGCCACCGGCCACCGGGTCGCCTACATCACCCGCTTCGGGCGCGCGACCCTCACGGGCCCGTCCACAGTGCTGCAGGACGGCGACCAGGTGTTCATGCTCGTCGCCGACGGCGACGAGTCCCGCATCCGCGAGATCGCGGGCACCGCCCCGCAGGGAGGTGCCGCATGAGGGTCGCCATCGCCGGGGCCGGGAACGTCGGCCGCTCGATCGCCTCGGAGCTGGTCGGCAACGGCCACCAGGTGCTCCTCATCGAACGCGACCCCGATTCCATGCGGCCCGAACGGGTCCCGGAGGCCGAGTGGCTGCTCGCCGACGCGTGCGAGCTGGAGAACCTGCGCCAGGCGCACCTCGAAGGCTGCGACGTGGCCGTGGCCGCCACCGGCGACGACAAGGTGAACCTCGTGGTGAGCCTCCTGTCGAAGACCGAGTTCGCGGTGCCGCGCGTGGTCGCCCGCGTCAACCGCGCCGAGAACGAGTGGCTGTTCAACGAGGAGTGGGGCGTGGACGTCTCGGTCTCCAAGCCGCGGCTGCTCGCCGCGCTCGTGGAGGAGGCCGTGAGCGTCGGCGACCTGGTGCGGCTCCTGACCTTCCGCCAGTCGCAGGCGAACCTCGTCGAGATCACGCTGCCGCTGGACGCCCCGCACGTCGGCAGCCGCGTCGCCGAGGTCCCGCTGCCGCACGACGTGGCGCTCGTGGCGATCATCCGGGGCCGCCACGTCATCCCGCCGAGCCCGGGCGACACGCTCCAGTCCGGCGACGAGCTCGTGTTCGTGTGCAATGAGGACGCCGAGGACGCGACCCGCTCGGTCATCCTGGGCGAACGCCCCTAACTGCGGCGCTCAAACCTGGCCCTTCGGGCTTTACAGGGGCGAGCACCGCAAGATACATTGAAAGTTCTCAATGTTCCTATTATTTGGGAGCGCTTTCATGTTGCACCTCAAGCAATCCGGCAACCCGCCGGACCGACAATCGCGCAGGCGGAACCTCCGCGGCCTCATCGTCCTCATCGCCGCGCTGTTCGCGGCCGGGACCGCCGCGGTCGTGTTCGTCCAGCCCGCCGCCAGCCACGGCACCTCCATCGCCCAACCCTCCCGGCACTACAGCTGCTGGGAGCGGTGGGGCTCGGACTTCCAGAACCCGGACATGGCCCAAGAGGACCCCATGTGCTGGGCCGCATGGCAGAACGACCCCAACGCCATGTGGAACTGGAACGGCCTCTACCGCGAGCAGGTCGGCGGCAACCACCAGGCCGCCATCCCCGACAACCAGCTGTGCTCGGGCGGACAGACGGGCGGCACCCGGTATGCGCCCCTCGACACCCCCGGCGCCTGGAAGACCACGAAGGTGAACTCGGACTTCACGTTCACCAACTGGGACCAGGCGAACCACGGCGCCGACTACTACCGCATCTACGTCACGAAACAGGGGTACGACGCCCAGACCGACGCACTCGACTGGGCCGACCTCGAACTGGTCGAGGAGACGCCGAAGATCCTCCCCGGAGCGGGCCGCACCCCGCCCTCGGGCGGCGGCACCCTCGTCGACATCGACGTCTCCGCGCCCGGGCGCACCGGCCACCACGTCGTGTACATGATCTGGCAGGCCAGCCACTTCGACCAGTCCTTCTACTCCTGCTCGGACGTGTGGTTCGGCGAAGGCCAGCCGACCGACCCGCCGACCACGCCCACCGGCAGCCCCACCACCAGCCCGACCACGGGCCCGACCACCGGTGAGCCGACCGAGGAGCCCACCACGGGCGGCCCCGCCGGGTACCTGTGCGGCGCAACGGCGACGGTCAACAGCTGGGGTTCGGGCGCGACGGTGAACGTCAAGGTGTCCAACACCGGGACGCAGGCCATCCACAACTGGATGCTGCACTGGCAGTGGCCCAGCGGCGTGACGCTCAGCAACATCTGGAACGCCACGCACTCCACGATGGGCACCATGGAGATGGCCGAACCGGTCGACTGGAACAAGGCGATCCCCGTTGGCGGCTCGGTCGAGTTCGGGTTCAACGTCTCAGGCTCGCTCACCAGCGCGCCCGCATTCGAATGCCTCCCGAGTTAGACAAGAGAAGGCGCGGCGCATCAGCGCCGCGCCTTCTTGAAGAACCTCTTACGACGAAGCGGCCTCGACGGCCTTCATCCTGCGGCGCACGGCCCAGATCGTGAAGGCCGTCAGAGCGATCGTGACGGGCCAGCCGCCGAAGAGCGTCACCAGGCCCAGCGCGTTGTCGGAGTCCAGGTAGTACAGCCAGATGCGGGCCGCGTTCTTGACGATGAAGACCACGCCCCACAGGATCGTGATCTTGCTCAGGACGTCGACGAGCGGCTTGTTCTCGCGCCACTCCTTCTTGCCGCCCTGGGCGACCACGGCGTAGATCCAGCCGATGATGGGGTGGCGCACCAGCGCCGAGACGATGAGCAGCACCCCGTAAATGGAGCCCTGGATGATGCCGGGCAGGTAGAAGTTGCGGGCGTCCGTGGACTTCCAGGCGAGGAACGCGCCGAGCGCGATGCCGAAGAGCCCGTTGAGCGCGTGGCGGATCGGCTCCTTGCGGGCGGCGCGCCACCCGGCGATCGCGAGCGCGCTCGCAGCCGAGATGACGATGGCCCACTGGAGTCCGCTGAGGGGCCCCATCTGGTCGGGCAGGAGCGGGTTGAGCACCACGAACAGGGTGATCGGGACGGCCGCCTCGACGACGCCCTTGACGCCGCCGAGCTGCTGGGAGAGCTGCTCGGTGAACGGCGGGAGCTCGTCCGGGTCCTGCGGCTCGCGGCGCTCTGAAGCGCTGCGGTCGGCTTGCTTCGGCGCGATCTCGTGGTCGTGGGCCGGCGTCTCGGTGCTCAATGCGGGCCTTCCAGGTCGTGTGGCCGGTCCGCGTTCCGGGGCGGTCTCGGCGCCGGCTTGCCAGCCGTAGATGTGCACAGTTCGTAGGTCGGGTTGTAGACGGCGAGGCGTCCATCGCCCAGCTGGGCCACGCGGCCGCGGGCGACGAGCCTGGTCCCGGCCTCAAGGCCCACGATACGCCGTCGGCCCATCCAGACCAATGCGACGTGTCCGGTGCCGTCGTCGAGTTCGGCCTCCACGGAGGGCGAGCGGCCGCCGGTGTCGGCCGTGACGGCGGTCAGGGTCCCGGCGACGGCGGCGAGCTGCCGCGGCCGGAGCCGGGCGATCGGTACGGCGTCGGCTTCGGCTTCGCGGCGGATCTCGTCGGTGAACGGCACCTGCCGGGGCGGGGTACGCCAGCGCTCCGCTCGCAGGCTCCGCAGTGAGTGGAGCCAGTCCTTGGCGCGGGCGGCGGGCATGGGGGTGCTCCCTTACCGCTTGGGGCGCGGCGAGGGCTTGCGGCGGACCTGGGGCCGGGGGGTGTCGCCCGCGGCGATGATGGCGCGGTTGCCGTCGCCGCCTTCGGCTTTGCGCTGCGCGATGCGGGCGGCGGCCTCTTCGGCCATCTTCGGCGGGAGCTTCAGCGGGAGGGGTTCGCGCACGGGCATGGCGACGGAGCCGCGGTCGATCACGAGGAGGCGCAGGGCCTCGTCGAGTTCGGGGGCGGCGTCCACGTCGAGGGCCCTCTGGCCCTGGAAGGTGGCCTGGACGAACCAGCGGGGGCCGTCGATGCCGCAGAAGCGCACGGAGTTGGTGCCCTTCTTGGAGGCGACCTTGGCGATGAGCTCGGTGCCCCAGCGGCCCTCGACCTCCTCGACCTGGCCGCCCTGGCCGGTGACCTGGGTGGTGAGTTCGCCGCGGAACTCGTCCCAGATGCCTTCGCTGCGGGGCGCGGCGCGCACGAGCAGCTGGAGGGCGGAGGCGCCGGTGGTGAGCAGGACCTGGCTGATGTTGCCCTTGGCGTCGGTCTGGGCCTGGAAGCCCACGCCCTTGGGGACGGGGAGGCGGATCGCTCCCAGGTCGATGCGGCGGACGCCGTCGTCGGGGGCGTCGGAGACGTCGTAGGGGCCTTCGGTGGCCTCGTGCTCGAAGGTCTCGCCGCTCTCGGCCAGCGAGTCGAGGACGGCGCCCTCGGCGGGGCGCTGCTTCTTCGACTTTCGCCGCTTAAACACGTTCGCTCTCCTCTGCAAGTCGGCGGTGCCCGCCGGTGGAACCGTGGCCGCTCGCGCCGCGCTGCGTCGGCGCGAAGTCGTCGACTTCGGTGAAACGGGCTCGCACAACCGGTTGGACTACCAATTGTGCGACACGGTCGCCGCGTTCGATGACGGCGGTCCGCTCCGGGTCGAGGTTCACGAGGTTGATCTTGATCTCACCGCGGTAGCCGGAGTCGATGGTGCCGGGTGCGTTGACGATGGTGACGCCGAGGCGGTGGGCGAGTCCGGAGCGGGGGTTGGTGTAGCCGACGTGCCCGTCGGGGATGGCGACGGCGACGCCGGTGCCGACGAGGGCCCGCTGCCCGGGGGCGAGGGTGACGCCTTCGGCGGCGTACAGGTCGGCGCCCGCGTCGCCGGGGTGCGCGTAGGCGGGCAGCGGCAGGTCGGGGTCGAGCCGCCGGATGGCGACCGGGACGTCGGCGGTCATCGTCGTCGGGTTCCTCTCACTCGCGGAAGCACGGCCCGAGGGCCGTACGAGTTGCGGGGTTATGGTCTCAGATATGAAGAGCGGGGAACGGTACGCCGAGCGCATGCGGCTTCCGGCGGCGGGTTGGCTGGCCGTGATCGTGGTGGCGGTGCTCGCGGGGGCGTTGTCGAACTTCGGCGACATGCGCTGGTGGCGCGTGGCGGCGAGCGTCGCGCTCATGGCCGCGGTGTTCGCGGGCGCGTGGTGGCTGGGCCGCCTGCGGGTGAGCGTGGCGGAGGCGGACGGCGAGGTGTGGCTGCACGTCGACGACGCGAAGCTGCCGATGTCGGCCGTGGCGGAGGTACAGGTGCTGGACCGGGTCGCGTACTCGGACGCCCTGGGCGTGGCGCTGCATCCGCTGGCGTTCGTGGTGCAGCGGCCGTGGATCGGCCGGGGCCTGCGGATCGTCCTCGACGACCCGGCGGACCCGACCCCCTACTGGGTGGTCGCCTCGCGTCGTCCCGAGCGCCTGGAGGCGGCGCTGACGGCCTCGCGCGTGTCCGCTGAGGCCTAGAGGCCCGGACAAGCGAGACGGCCCGCAGGAGGCATCCTGCGAGCCGTGCGCTATCTGAGGGGCACCGTTCAGGCGGGCGTCACCCGAGCCGCGGGGGCTCGGTGCTTACGCGCAGTCCTTGCAGATCGGCTGCCCGTTCTTCTCCTTGGCGAACTGGCTGCGGTGGTGGACCAGGAAGCAGCTGGAGCACCGGAACTCGTCCTGCTGCATCGGCAGGACCTTCACGGACAGCTCTTCGTCGCCCAGGTCGGCGCCGGGCAGCTCGAAGTTCTCGGCGACTTCGGCCTCGTCGACGTCCACCGACCCCGATTGATCGGTGCGGCCCTTCGCGAGGGCGTCAATGCCGTCGCCTCCGGCGGACTCTTCCTTGTCGCGGCGCGGGGCGTCGTAGTCGGTTGCCATCGTTTTCCACTCCCAATTGGTTTCTCTTGCGGTTCCGGAACCGAGCGCGGCGGGTTGCCGCTGGAGTGTTCGGGTGACACAGCGGCCCGGCTCGGGTTCCTGGCGGGTTCGGTTCCGTCCCTGCAGGCGGCGTACCTTACCGCGTGCAGTCCATTCCTATACACGATGCCCCCGGGTTTTTCATCCCCATTGTGGCGAGAAACACTTCTGTGTCAAGCGCAGCGAGTGTACCGCCTCTCGCCCACGGAGACGACTCGCGCACGATAGCCTTTCGGATGGCAACGTTTGCGGGCCTTCGGCTCGTCTAAGTGCAGACACATTCGTTGGCACTTTTTGGAGACTCGGGGAGGCAGCCGTGCGTATCGCTCGTATCCGCGCTTTGACGGTTCTGTGCGCATTGGCTCTGGTGGCGGGCCTGATCACGCTCTGGGCGATCCGGAACGACTCGCAGACGTCCGCGAGCGGGGACTGCCCGCCCGGAGCCGTCGAGATCAAGACCTCCCCGATCCCCAAGACAGAGGAGATCGAACTGGTCGTCCTCAACGGCACCGACCGGGACGGCCTGGCAGAGCAGGCCGCCGCGCAGCTGGAGGACCGCGGGTTCATCGTCACCGAGACGGGGGACGCCGACGAGACCTACGACGGCACCGCGCTCGTCTACTTCGGCCCCGACCAGTACGCCGCCGGCGCCCACGCCCACGCGTACTTCTACCAAGGCAGCCAGGCCTTCGACCTGGACTGGGACAAGCCCATCACCATCGTCCTCGGCGACGACTTCGCCGAGGTCCGCTCGGCCTCCGACGCCCGCCAGTCCTTCGCCCAGGGCGGCATCGGCCCGGCACCCGAGGGCACCTGCACGGTAGAATAGAGCGCCGTCACACCCCACGTGCTGCAACACATTGACACTGAAAATGCGGAAACACAGCTCGAAACGGCACCACGGACGGGCCGCAGGCGAATTTCGGCGCTACAATTCACGCCTGCCCGGTCGTTGTGCCGACCTGGGCTGCCGACCCAATATCCAACGCTCACCCGCTATGGAGCCCGGCTGCGCCGTGCCCGCCATTGCCTCGGAAGGTTGCTCGTGACTGACGCACGTCCCACCGGCACAGACGTCAATTCCCTGACCGACTCGCTGCTCGCTCTGGCCCGAGAGAGCAACGGGCAGCTGACGTCCGCGACGGTCGCCCAGGTTCTGGAGTCGGTGCAGGCCTCCCCCGCTGACGGCAAGAAGGTGCTCCGCGCCCTCGCCGAGGCCGAGGTGACCGTGGTCGTGGACGGCTCCGCCTCCACGCGCAAGCGCGTCCCCGCCGCCCGCACCGCCACCTCCTCCCGGACCACCACCGCGAAGGCCGCCAAGAAGACCGCGGTGAAGAAGACCGCCGTCAAGAAGGCCGCCGCCGCTCCCGCCGCTGAGGAAGCCGACGAGGAGGGCGCGGTCAAGAAGGCCGCCAAGAAGACCGCGAAGAAGGCCGCCGTCAAGAAGACGGCGGTGAAGAAGGCCGCCGCGAAGAAGCCCGCCGACGGCGAGGAGCCCGACGAGGCCGAACTCGCCGCCGCGGCCGACGACGACGCGCTGGCCGAGGCCGCCGCCGCCGCGCCCGCGAAGAAGGCCACCCGCAAGAAGGCCGCCAAGAAGGCCGCCGCGGGCCGCAAGTCCAAGAAGGACGGCGAAGAGGACGAAGAGGGCGACGACTTCGAGTGGGACGAGGAGGACTCGGAAGCGCTCAAGCAGGCCCGCAAGGACGCCGAGATGACCGCCTCGGCCGACTCCGTCCGCGCCTACCTCAAGCAGATCGGCAAGGTCCCGCTCCTCAACGCCGCCCAGGAAGTCGAGCTCGCCAAGCGCATCGAGGCCGGGCTCTACGCCGTCGAGCGCCTCAAGCTGCTCCGCGAGGCCGGCGAGGAGATCCCCACGCAGATGCGCCGGGACCTCGAATGGATCGTCCGCGACGGCGACCGCGCCAAGGACCACCTCCTCGAGGCCAACCTCCGCCTCGTCGTCTCCCTCGCCAAGCGCTACACCGGCCGCGGCATGGCGTTCCTGGACCTCATCCAGGAAGGCAACCTCGGCCTCATCCGCGCCGTCGAGAAGTTCGACTACACCAAGGGCTACAAGTTCTCCACGTACGCCACCTGGTGGATCCGGCAGGCCATCACCCGCGCCATGGCCGACCAGGCGAGGACCATCCGCATACCGGTCCACATGGTCGAGGTCATCAACAAGCTCGGCCGCATCCAGCGCGAACTCCTCCAGGACCTGGGCCGCGAACCCAGCCCGGACGAGCTCGCCAAGGAGATGGACATCTCCCCGGAGAAGGTCCTCGAGATCCAGCAGTACGCGCGCGAGCCGATCTCCCTCGACCAGACCATCGGCGACGAGGGCGACAGCCAGCTCGGCGACTTCATCGAGGACTCCGAGGCCATCGTGGCCGTCGACGCGGTCTCCTTCTCGCTCCTCCAGGGCCAGCTCCAGCAGGTGCTGCAGACCCTCTCCGAGCGCGAGGCGGGCGTCGTCCGGCTCCGGTTCGGCCTCACCGACGGCCAGCCGCGCACCCTCGACGAGATCGGCCAGGTCTACGGGGTCACCCGCGAGCGCATCCGCCAGATCGAGTCCAAGACCATGTCGAAGCTGCGGCACCCGTCGCGCTCGCAGGTCCTGCGCGACTACCTCGACTAACCCGCTGCGACCGCACCGTCCCGATTACGCCCGGTTTCGCTCCGGGCGTAATGGAACCCCAAGGCGCAGCACGGCTCCGAGCTGGGGTGTATCACCCGAACGGGTGGGTACCTCAAGCTCGTGCCGGGTTGTCGAACGGCGTTCCGTGGGCTACGGTGTGGAACAACCATCGAACCGATGAACTGAGTGAGGCCAGTCTCAGTCAGGAAATGTCGGGAAGAGGCAGTACAGTGCAGGCGTTGAACGGAACGAGCCGGTCAACAGGCCGACCATAGAGATTCATTGCTATGCAGGTGCATAGCGACCGAACGCAGCGGAGGACCTGGTATGACATCCACCCTGACGCCCCCGCCCCAGGTGGAGGAACGTCCGATCGCGGGCGAGCGCTGCGATCGGTGTAGCGCCGCGGCAAAGCTCCGCGTGACCCTGGCCGAAGGCGGCGACCTCGTCTTCTGCGGCCACCACGCGAACCAGTTCGCCGAGAAGCTCGTGCCGATCGCCATCGACTTCACCGCCGACCCCGAATTCGAGTGGCGCGGCACCGACCTCATGGCCTCGGAGAACTAGCCGGGAACCAGCCGCCGACACAGGCTTTCAAGGGCCCGAGCGCGATTGCGCTCGGGCCCTGATCCATGTCCGGACAGCACTGCCGGAACGATGCGACGGGCCGCCAGCGCAATGCGCCGGCGGCCCCGTTGTTTATATAGCGGACATCCCGCTCCGGGATTCGGTCACCAGGAGCGGATGACGGCGATCCGCTCCTCCAGCTGCTCGATGGTCGCCTGCGCGCTCGGCGGGCCGCCGCACGTCGACCGGAGCTTCGCGTGGATCTTCCCGTGCGGCTCGTTCGTCGAGAACGACTGCGCGCCGACGAGGGCGTTCAACTGCTTGCGGAGCTTCAACCGCTTCTGCGCGTTCGTCATCGCCGGTTCGGCCGCCGGGCGCTCGGCAGTCTCGGTGCGGGTGCCGGTCCTCTGCTTCGCCATCTGCTCGCGCTGGCGCTTCTGCAGCAGCAGGTGCACCTGCTCCTGCGTCAGGAGGCCAGGCAGGCCCAGGTACTCCTGCTCCTCGGCGCTTCCGGCCTCCACCGGCAGGCCGAACGAGCCGCCGTCGAAGATCACCTGGTCGAGCTCGGCGTTCGACTCCAGGGTCTCGCGCTGGCCGCCGAGTTCGGTGCCCTCGTTGAGGACCCGCTGCGCCTGCTCCAGCAGGAGCTCGGGGTCCTGGTCGTCGGCGGACTTGGGTTTGATGACGTGGTCGCGGTCGGCTTCGAGGTTCTCGGCGAGGCTCAGCAGCGGGATGACGCTGGGCAGGAACACCGAGGCGGTCTCGCCGGGGCGCCGGGACCGCACGAAGCGGCCGATGGCCTGCGCGAAGTACAGCGGCGTGTGGGCGTTCGTGGCGTAGACGCCGACGGCGAGGCGCGGGATGTCGACGCCTTCGGAGACCATGCGGACGGCCACGAGCCATTCCTCATCGGACTCGGCGAACTTGGCGATCTTGTCCGAGGAGCCCGCGTCGTCGGAGAGGACGATCGCGGCGCTCTTGCCGGTGACGCGTTTGAGGATGCCGGCGTAGGAGCGGGCGGTGTTCTGGTCGGAGGCGATGATGAGCCCGCCCGCGTCCGGGATGCCTGCGGCGCGCAGCGAGGAGAGCCTGCGGTCGGCGGCCCGGATGACCTGCTTGATCCACTCGCCTTCGGGGTCGAGGGCGGTGCGCCAGGCCTGGCTGGTGAGGTCTTTGGTGAGCGGCTGGCCGAGGCGCACGGCCAGCTCGTCCCCCGCGCTCGTGCGCCATTTCGCCTGGCCGGAGTAGGCCATGAACATGACCGGGCGCACGACGCCGTCGGCGAGCGCGTCGCGGTAGCCGTAGAGCGCGTCGGCGCGGGAGCGCTTGACGCCGTCGGCCTCCTCGTCGTATTCGACGAAGGGGATCGGGTTGTCGTCGCTGCGGAAGGGCGTGCCGGTGAGGGCGAGGCGGCGTTCGGCCTCGTCGAAGGCGGTCTTGACGCCGTCGCCCCAGGAGCGGGCGTCGCCCGCGTGGTGGATCTCGTCGAGGATGACGAGGGTGCGGCGGGCGAGGGTGCGGCGGCGGTGGACGGCGGGGTCGGCGCCGATCTGGGCGTAGGTGAGGACGACGCCGTGGAAGTCGGATGCACTGTGGACGGAGGCGTTGCGGAAGGCCGGGTCGAGCTGGATGCCGAAGCGGGCGGCGGCCCCGGCCCACTGGGTCTTGAGGTGCTCGGTGGGAGCGACGACGGTGACGGTGTCGACGGTGCCGTCGGCGAGCAGGTCGTAGGCGATGCGCAGCGCGAACGTGGTCTTGCCGGCGCCGGGCGTGGCGACCGCGAGGAAGTCGCGCGATTGACCCCGGTGGTAGGCGACCATGGCCTTGCGCTGCCAGACCCGAAGCGACGGAAGCGTTTCGGGTGGGGCGGCCGGGATCATGCGGGCTCCTCTGCGACGTGGGCGGACCCGGTTGATTTTAGGACGCGACAGGGGTCACGTTCATCGCTCCAGCAGGATCGTGTTGGGGCCGACGTTGACACTGCGGACGAGCATCATGGCGCCGAACTTTCCGGTCTCGACGTGCGCGCCGAGGCCGCGGAGGCGGGCGGCGACGGCTTCGACCAGGGGCTCGGCGACGGGCCCGGGAGCGGCGGCGTTCCAGGAGGGGCGGCGGCCCTTGCGGGTGTCGGCGTAGAGGGTGAACTGGCTGACCAGGAGGATCGGTGCGTCCAGATCGGACGCCGAGAGCTCGTCGCGCAGGATGCGCAGGGACCAGATCTTCTCCGCGATCCATTTGACTTCGTCGGGTCCATCCGTGTGGGTGACGCCGAGGAGGACGAGGAGGCCTTCGCCGATGGCGCCGACGCTGGTGCCTTCAACCGTGACTTCGGCTTCGCTGACGGTCTGCACAACTGCTTTCATGCCCCAGATCCTCCCGCACCGGTCAGGCGTAGGCTCGAAGGGTGGCAAGGCGTGAGAAGGCGACGAGCATCACCGATGCGGCGATGTCCCTCGATGAGGAGCGGCGGTACCGGACCATCCGGTATGTCGTGATGATGTCTATTCGCGGCGTGGTCGTGATCGTGCTCGGCATCGCGGTGATGGCCGAGGCGCCCCTGCTCTGGCTGTGGCTGGCGCTCGGCATCGTCGGGATGGCGGTGCTGCCTTGGCTGGCGGTGCTGCTGGCGAACGACCGCCTGGTGCGCAAGCCGGGCGTGTTCACCAAGCACCAGCGGCGGGCGCACACGCTGGAAGCCCCCGAGCACCGCATGATCGATTCGGAATAGTCGGGTCGGGCCTCCTCGACGAAGCTTGCGGGTCGTAAATTCGTGGAGCAAGATTGACGGGATCTTGCGCGTTAATGAGGAGTGAGTTGCCGTGAGCGAACTTCCCACCACCGGTGGTACCGAGGGCGGCGGTTCTACCCTGCTCGAAGAGCAGACCCAGACCAACCCGAACTACACCTACGAGGACGGCGACGAGGATCGGTTCTCGCACTACGTCCCGAAGGACAAGCTCATGGCCGCCATGGTCGACGGCATCCCGGTGAAGGCGCTGTGCGGGAAGATGTGGGTCCCCACCCGCGACCCCGACCGCTTCCCGGTCTGCCAGAACTGCAAGGACATCTACGCGAAGATGAAGGGCTAGCCGCGGCGCGGCTCTCACCTTTGCGAAGAACAACGATGTGATGGGGCTCCACCTGCTATAACGCACGGGTGGAGCCTTCTGATTTCGACCCGAGCGCCTTGATGCTGGTCGCCGAGCTGATCGGCACGGCGGTGTTCGCCGCATCGGGCGCGAGCGCCGCGGTCGGCAAGCGCCTGGACCTGTTCGGCGTGGTCGTCATCGGTGTCCTCTGCGCGCTCGGCGGCGGGGCGGTCCGCGACGTCCTGATCGGCGCGAAACCCCTGCTGCTCACGGACTGGCGGTACCCGCTGACCGCGCTCGTCGCGTCGCTGTTCGTGTTCCGGTTCCACCCGGCGCTGTCGCGGATGCGGCCGACGATGCTGGTGCTCGACGCGGCCGGCCTGGCGCTGTTCACCGTGGTCGGGACGCAGAAGGGCCTGGATTTCGGGTTCGCGGTCTACGCGGCTTGCATCGTGGGAGTACTCTCCGGAATCGGCGGGGGCATCCTGCGCGACATGATGGTCCAGGAGATCCCGGCGGTACTCCGCGAGGACTTCTACGCGATGGCCGCGGCGATCGGCGCGATCATCGTGGCGGTGGGGGCGCGCTGGGAGTCGCTGATCGGGCACTGGACGCTCGCGCTGATCGCCATCGCGGCGATCTTCGTTGTACGGCTGGTGGCCATCAGGTATCGGTGGCAGGCCCCGAAACCGAATTTCTGATCGTGTCTCCCGGGTTCGTGCCACCCTTCGTTCTGGGGGATCAGAATCCTCGAAATCACCTGCAAGCTGGTAGCCCGTACCCCGGTGCCCGCCGGGTCAGGCGCGGTTCAACCCACGCGCCGAGGGTCTGCAGCGAAAGGCGAATTCGATGGCACCTGTCGACAGCATCCGCCAGCGTCCGGCGAGGCGTCCGGCGCAGCGCGCGACCGAATACTCCGGCGACCCCGTTCGCGCCTATCTGAACGGCATCGGCAAGCACCGGCTCCTCACCGCCTGCGAGGAGGTCGAGTGCGCCAAGGCGATCGAGGCCGGCCTCATGGCCGAGTGCCGCATCTCCGAAGTGACCGACCCCGACTTCCGCTCGGACCTGGCCCGCATCGCGGCCGAGGGCCGCGCGGCCAAGCAGCGCATGCTCGAGTCGAACCTGCGCCTCGTCGTCTCCGTCGCGAAGCGCTACTCCGGCGCCGGGCTGAGCCTGCTCGACCTCATCCAGGAGGGCAACCTCGGCCTCATCCGCGCCGTCGAGAAGTTCGACTACCAGAAGGGGTACAAGTTCTCCACGTACGCCACCTGGTGGATTCGCCAGGCGATCAACCGGGCCGTCACCGACCAGTCCCGCACGATCCGCGTGCCCGCGCACACCGTGGACCAGATCAAGCGCATGAACCGGGTCCGCCAGGACCTCATGGTCGAGCTGGGCCGCGAGCCGCGCTACGAGGAGATCGCCGAGGAACTCGACGTCACCCCGGGCAAGGTCCTGGAACTCATGTCGTACGACCGCGAGCCGGTGAGCCTCGACCAGACCGTCGGCGAGGACGACTCGACCGCGCTGGGCGACCTCGTCGCGCACCTGCCGCGCGAGCACGGCACCGACGACGCGGTGTCGTACGCGCTGCTGCGCCGCCACATCGCGAACGTGCTCGCCTCGCTCCCCGAGCGGGAACAAACCGTGCTGCGCCTGCGTTTCGGCATCGACGACGGGCGCCAGCGCACCCTCGAAGAGGTCTCCGCCGACTTCGGCCTCTCGCGCGAGCGGGTGCGCCAGATCGAGAAGAACGCGCTGCACCGCCTCCGCCAGCCCGACTACGCCGGGCGCCTCGCCGAGTATGTGGCGTGATCGACCCTGACGGCCCGGTTCACCGTGTCGCTTTGGGGTGTGAGCGTGCCGTACGTCCGGATGGCTGCACGCAGGAGCAGCCTTCACGCCGTATACCATTGGGGTTGACAGGGGGTCTGGCGGCTACTCGACCCACCCCGCTCGGTGCCCTGCGGGCGGACTAAGTGAAGGAACGAAGCTGTGACCACGGACCTCGTCGACACCACTGAGATGTACCTGCGCACGATCCTCGAACTCGAGGAGGAAGGCGTCCCGGCGCTGCGCGCCCGGATCGCCGAACGGCTGGAGCAGAGCGGCCCGACGGTCTCGCAGACCGTGGGCCGGATGCAGCGCCACGGCCTGCTCAACGTCAAGAGCGACCGGCACTTGGAGCTCACCGAGGAGGGCCGCAGGCAGGCGGTCGCGGTGATGCGCAAGCACCGGCTCGCCGAGCGGCTCCTGGTCGACGTCATCGGCATGTCCTACGTGGAGGCCCATGAGGAGGCCTGCAAGTGGGAGCACGTCATGAGCGACTCGGTGGAGAAGCGCGTGTACGAGCTGCTGGAGCACCCCACCCGGTCGCCGTACGGCAATACGATCCCCGGGCTCAAGGAGCTCGACGCCTCGGCAGTCGCGGAGGGCCGCGAGGCCGACGAGCGGCCGCTGAGCGTGGTCTCCCCCGGTTCCAAGGTGCGCGTGACGCGCCTGTGCGAATCGGCCCAGACGCACCCGGAGCTGCTGGCCTCGCTGCACGAGGCCGGTGTGGACCCGGGCGCCGAGGTCGCGATCGACCGTCTCGACGGCGAGGTCGCGGTGACCTCCGGCGCTGACACGATCCGGCTCTCGACCGACGACGCCGCGAAGATCTTCGCCACTCCTGTCGTGTAGTCCACGGGCGCAAGGGTTTGCGCGCCTTGGAAGTCCGTGCCGCCGAGTCTTGACCCGGGCCTTACCGGGGAGTAGTCTGAGCAAAGCGTGCAAACGTTTCCAATTCATCCCACACAGGGCCGACCACGGGAAACGTCTGCGCCCGATAACTGCACTCCGCACCTGAGCGCCCTCCTCGCACCCCCGGCGAGGAGGGCGCTCACTATGCGGGGCAAAGCGAAAGGCCGCCGGAGAACCGGCGGCCTTTCGTCTTGCTTGTCTAGCCCGCTTGCTCCGCATATGCCGCTGCGATGCCCTTGGCGAGTTCGGTGAAGCCGCCGACGAGTTCGTCCACGGCGGCCGGGTCGGTGTCGACCGGGGTGGTGTATCGCATCTCGAAGATGGTGCCGCCGTTGTACCAGCCCATTTCGAGGGCCGGGCCCGCGCCCGTGTCCTCGGTGTGGACGATCCAGTAGGCCGCTTCGCCGAGGCCGTCGATCGACTCGGTGCCGTCGGCCAGTTCCTCTTCGTAGACCTCGACCTTCGCCTCGGTGCCGATGACGAAGAGCGTCAGGTCCGGGTAGGCGGCCTCGCCGGTCTGGACGGCGCACGTGAGCTGGGCCGGGGCCTCTTCGGTCTCCTCGCCGGGGCCGCCGGAGGCGAAGCGGAAGTCCTCGCCGGTGACGGAGTTGAGGGTCGCGCCGTCGATGAACGGGCAGGCGCCCGCGGCGTCGGCCAGGTCGAGCTCGACCGGTGCGGTCGAGGCCGACGACTCGCTGGACTCGTTCGCGGCGGTGTCCACCGGGTCGCCGCCCTCGGGCGTGCCGTCGTCGCTGCAGGCGGCCAGCGCCAGCAGGAGCGCGGCGGGGAGGGCGATCAGTGCGCGTCTCATGCCTGCTCCTCTCCCTGTGCCAATTTACGGCTCGCAAGCGTCGCCGAGGTGGCGACGTCGCGGCCGCGCGAGACCCAGTCGCTCCACGAGCCGATGTACACCGGCGGGGTGGGCAGTCCGGCGGCGGTGACGGCGAGCGCGGTGCGGGCCGCGCCCACGCCGGAGCCGCAGTAGTAGGCCGCTTCGGCATGGGGCGCATAGCGTTCGCGCAGGCGCGCGGTGTCGGCGAGGTCGTCTTCGCCGAGGAAGAGGTTGATGGCGCCGGGCACGTGCCCCGCGACCGGGTCGACCGGTTCCATCTCGCCGCGGTAGCGCTCGGGGGCGCGGACGTCGACGAGTTCGCGGGTCCGGGCCCATGCGGCGGCTTCGTCGGCGTCGAGCACCGGGAGGTTCCCGGGACGGACTCGGGCGGTGCCGGGCTTGGGCTCGGGGGTCTGGGTCTCCAGCGGGAGTCCGGCGCCGGTCCAGGCCTTGATGCCGCCTTCGAGGACCTGGACGTTCGCGATCCCGGCCCAGCGGAGGGTCCACCAGGTGCGGGCGGCGGCCATGCCGTCGCCGTCGTCATAAACGAGGACGTGCGAGTCGTCGTCGATGCCTGCGGCGCGCAGTACTGCTTGCAGCGCTTCGGGTTCGGGCAGCGGGTGGCGGCCCCCGACGGGGCCGACCGGGCCGCACACGTCCCGGTCGAAGTCGAGCCGGACGGCGCCGGGCAGGTGCCCTTCGGCGTAGTCGGCGTCCCGGGACGGTCCCCCGAGCGTCCAGCGGACGTCGAGACGGACCGATTCGCGCAGTTCGGCGGCCGCCTCGGCGCCGATCAATGGCCTCATGGGTCCCAGATTAACGGAGGTGCGCGTTGGGGCGTTCGGCCGCGTCCGCGAATTCGGGCATCACGGTCACAACCACGCCGTTCTCGCGCAGGATCGCGTCGCCGCCGGGCGTGTCGACGAAGTTGAGGGGCTCGCCCAGGGCGTACACGACGCGGGTGATCCCGGCGCCGATGAGCAGGCGGGCGCACGGGTCGGGGCGGGAGGCGCGGTGGCCGCACGGTTCCATGGAGGAGTAGGCGGTCGCGCCGCGCGCGGCGTCCCCGGCTTGGCGGAGGGCGACCTCCTCGGCGTGGTCGCTGGGGTCCTCGGCGCGGGAGTAGCCTTCGCCGACCATCGCGCCGTCTGCGACGATCACGGCGCCGACGCTGAAGGCGGTGTCGGACGGCGGGCATCGTTCGGCCAGTTCGACGGCGCGCGCCATCCAGCGGGCGTCGTCCTCTGTGGAGTAGTCTTCGGCGTTCGGCACGGTCCCACCGTACCGCCGCGAGGCCCGGCCCGGACGCCATGAGGCGGTAGTCACCGGCCCTTGCCGGGGGCCGATACCATGTGGGAGTCCCCCGACACTCCAGCCACGTCAGACGTGCGCGCGGCCGCGGCCGCCGATCAAGTGAGGTGCAGTAGTTGTCCGTCCAGTCCCCTCCCGCTCCGACACAGGCGCCCAGCGCACCTGCTGCAACCGGGCAGCGACGGTTCGACCGCGTGCTGGCCGCACTGCGGTTCACGCCCGGACAGCTGCGCGGCGTGCTCGCGCTGGTCGCCGCGCTGATCCTCGGCGCCGGGATCACCGGCATGACCGCGATCCTCGCGAAGTCGGCCGTCATCGAAGAGACCACCAGCCAGTCCGGGCGGCTCTCGGTGGCCGCCCTCTCGCTGTACCAGGCGCTCTCGCAGGCCGACGCGACCGCCGCGTCCTCGTACCTGACGGCGGGCACGCCCTCTGACGAGATGAACGAGACCTACCGCGAGGCGATGCGCGACGCCACGGTCGCACTCGCTACGGCCGCAGGGGAAGTGAAGACCCCGGCCGACACCGCGCTGGTGGCCGAGCTGAACGCGCGGCTGCCGGTCTACACCGGGCTCGTGGAGACCTCCCGCACGTTCAACCGCCTCGGCGAGCCGGTCGGCGCGACCTACCAGGAGCAGGCCTCGACGCTCATGCGCGACGAGATGCTGCCCGCGGCGCACGAACTCCAGGAGAACGCCCTCGGGCAGCTGCACGAGTCGCGGGACGCGGCCGCCGCGTTCCCGTGGGTCGCCGCGGCGCTCACGGTCGCCGCGCTCGGCACGCTCGTGTGGGCGCAGATGTGGCTGTCGCGCAAGACGAACCGCGTGTTCAACCTCGGTCTCGTCGGATCCTTCGTGCTGCTCGTCGCGTTCGCGGGGTGGCTCACGATGGCGTCCCTGGCGTCCGGCAGCCACACGAACCGGTCCCATGAGGAGGGTTCGGCGCCGCTCGAACTGCTCGCCGAAGCCGAGATCACCGCCCAGCAGGCGCGCGCCGAGGAATCGCTCCTGCTCATCGCCCGAGGCGAGGACCAGGACGCCGCCGACCGCTTCGAGGAGCACTTCGCGGCGCTCGCAGACGAAGGCCGGCTCCTCGACCGGCTCGAAGTCGAATTCAAGGGCGACAGCACGATCGCCGAGAAGATCGCGACCGCCCGCACCGCCGCGGACACGTGGCGGGCCGGGCACGACGAGGTCGTCAAGCTCGCCCAGGGCGGCCAGTACAACGAAGCCGTGGACCTCGTCGTCGGCGAGAGCGACACGAGCCTGTGGGCGTCCTTCACGACCCTCAACAACGCCTTGACCGAGGCGACCGACGTCAGCGCCGACCGCTTCGCCGAGGCCACCAACGACGCCCAGCGGTCCCTCTCGGGCGCCGCCGCCGGGCTCGCGGCCCTGGCGCTCGGCGCGCTCATCAGCGCCGCGGTCGGCATCCAGCTGCGAGTGGCGGAGTACTACGCATGATTCGACACCAGATCCGGCTCGCGGCCGCAGCCGCCGCCTGCCTCGTCCTCGCGGCCTGCTCCCAGCCCGCCGACATGGGGCCGCCGCAGGTCGACGTCCCCACGCCGCTGCCCTCGGGCATCAACTTCTCCCCCGAGATCGAGACCGACGCGGTCGACGAGTCCTGCCAGCCGCTCGCGTCCTACAACCCCGGCGCGACCACCGCCGCGCAGGCCGTCGCGCAGCTCGACAACCCCGAGCAGATCACCATCGGCGTCAGCCAGTCCACGAACCTCATGGGCTACACCGACCCCTCGTCCAACGAGCCGGCCGGGTTCGACATCGACATCGCCAAGGCCGTCGCCCAGTCGATCCTCGGCCCCGACGTGACGATCCGCTGGGTCCCCATGACCTCCAAGCAGCGCGAGGACGCCGTCAACGACGACAGGGTCGACATGGTCGTTCGCACCATGACCATGAACTGCAAGCGCTGGGCCGATGTGGAGTTCTCCGCCGAGTACTACCACGCCGGGCAGCGACTCCTCGTGCCGAAGGACTCAGGCATCGGCAGCCTGGCCGACCTCGCCGACGACCACCTCGTGTGCACCGGCGACGGCTCCACCTCCGTGCGCACCATCGCCGAGCAGTCCGCCGCGCAGGCCGTCACCGTCCCCGACTTCAACGACTGCCTCGTCCTCCTCCAGCAGGGCACCGTCGACGCCATCACCAGCGACGACACGATCCTCGCGGGCATGGCCGTCCAGGACCCGACGCTGCAGGTCGTGGGCGACGCGTTCTCCCAGGAGCCCTACGGGATCGCGTTCCAGAAGGGCAACACCGACCTCGCCCGCTACGCCAACGCCGCCCTCGCCCAGATCATCGCGAACGGCACCTGGCAGGCCGCCTACGACAAGTGGCTCAAAGGACCGCTGGGCGTCGCCGGCGCCCCGCCAGCCCCCCAGTACCGGGATTAAGGAAGCGACATGAGCGACCAGCAGCCGCCTCCCGAGCACACCCAGCGGTACCTCCCGGGCGCCTACCAGCCCGAAGGCGAGGCGACCGACACCGTCAGCATCCGCAAGCGGCTCAACACGCCCCCCGCGGTGCCCCCGCAGCCGGGCTTCGCGCCCGCGCCGCCCGGCCCGCCCGGGACGAATGCCGTACCGCCGCAGCCGATGCAGCACCAGGCGCCGCCCGTCTCGCCGCCGCTGCCGCAGCCCGGGACGCAGGGCATGGTGCCAGCTGGCGCCATGCCGTCCCCGCCCCCGGCCCCCTACCGGGCGCCCGCCGCGCCGCTGCCGCAGCCCATCACCGGCCCCGTCACGCGCTCCTCGACCACCAGCGCCCGCCAGCGCGGCGGCCTCTCCGACATGCCGCCCGTCCCGCCCCGCGACCCCGCCGAAGCGGTCATGGAGCACCCGCAGGTGCCCGAGCACAAGCGGTTCTGCTCCGCGTGCGGCAAACCGGTCGGACGGCCCCAGGCCGGGCGCGGCGGCCGCGTCGAGGGCTACTGCGCGCACTGCCGCACCCGCTACTGGTTCACGCCCGCGCTCAGCCCCGGCGACATCCTCTCCGACCGCTACGAAGTGCTCGGCGCGATCGCCCACGGCGGCCTCGGCTGGATCTACCTCGCCAACGACAAGAACTTCGCCGACGACCTGACCCAGCGGTGGGTCGTCATCAAGGGCCTCATCAACACCTCCGACGAGGACGCGATCGAGGCCGCGATCAACGAGCGGCGCTTCCTCGTCGGCATCGACCACCCCAACGTCGTCGACATCCACGACTTCGTGACCGCCGCCGACCCGCGCTCGGGCCAGCTCCAGTCGTACATCGTCATGGAGTACCTGGCCGGGAAGTCCCTGCGGGACATCAGGGACGCGGTCGACGAGAACGGCGAGCGCCACCCGCTCCCGCTCGAGCAGGTCCTCACCTACACCGCCGAGCTGCTGCCCGCGTTCAGCTACCTGCACGACCGGGGCCTGCTGTTCTGCGACTTCAAGCCCGACAACATGATCCACGTCGAGACCTGGCTCAAGCTCATCGACCTCGGGGCGGTCCGCCACGTCGAGGACATGGAGTCCGCGATCTACGGCACCCCCGGGTACTCGGTGCCCAACGACGAGATCCTGTCGGTCGGGCCCTCGGTCACCTCCGACCTGTACACGATCGGCCGCTCGATGGCCGTGCTCGCCTTGGATTTCAAAGGTTTCACGAGCACGTACCGCGACAAGCTGCCGCCCGCTTCCGAAGCGCCCGTGTTCAGCGAGTTCGGGGCGTTCCACCGGCTCCTGCTGCGCGCCACCAACGCCGACCCGCGCTCGCGGTTCCAGGACGCCGACGACATGCGCACCCAGGTGCGCGGCGTCCTCCACGAGGTGCAGTCGGTCCAGAAGGGCGAACCGCGCTTCGAGCCGTCCACGCTCTTCTCCGGCGAGCAGTCAGTGTTCGGCGAACCGGACGTGGAGTACGACCTCCACGCCGTGGGCGACCCGTTCGACGTGGCGCACGCGCTGCCCACGCCGATGGTCGACCTCGCCGACCCCATGGCCGCGTTCATGGCCACGCTCCAGGCCACCGACGCCGCGGGCATCCTCGCCGAGCTGAACGCCGCGCCCGTGCAGAGCCCCGAGGTGCACATGCGGCGCGTGCGCACCCTCGTCAACGCCGGGGACCTCAACAACGCCGCCACCGCGCTCGACCAGTTCGCGCAGCGCGAGGGCAACACCTGGCAGGTCACGTGGCTGCGCGGCACGATCTCGCTGCTCGCCGCCGACTTCCACACGGCCGCGGCGCATTTCGACGCCGTCTACTCGCACCTCCCCGGAGAGCTGGCGCCGCGCCTGGCGCTGGCGGCGTGCGCGGAGCTGGCGGGCCGCCGGGACCTGGCGCTGCCGCACTATACGCGGATCTGGACGTGCGACCACCGGTTCGTCTCGGCCGCTTACGGCCGCGCGCGGCTGCTGGACATCGACGGGAACTCTACGGAGGCGATCACGACGCTGCACCAGGTCCCGAAGACCTCGTCGCAGTACGGGATCGCGCAGACCGCGGCGATCCAGACGGCGCTGCACTCGCGCACGTCGCCGCCGTCCCTGCTCGACCTGCACCACATGGCCGGAAGGCTCGACGAGCTGAAGCTCGAGCCGCGGCGCAGGCACCTGGTGTCGACCCGCATCCTCCACCTGGCGCTGGAGACGGTGCAGCGCACCGGTCCCGCGCACGAGCCGCGCGTGTTCGGCGCGCAGCCGGAGGAGCGGGAGCTGCGCCTGGCGCTGGAGCGGACGTACCGCGACCTCGCCCACGCCTGCACCCGCAGGGAGGACCAGGTGTACTACTTCGACCTGGCGAACACCCACCGCCCCCGCACGATGCTGTAGCGAAGGAGCCCTATGCAGCCCTCAACCACCCTGGGCGCCGCGAAGCGTTGCACCGCTTGCGGTCTCACCGCCGACATCGGCCGCTACTGCGAGGATTGCGGCGGCGACCTGGAGGAGTTCGCGGTGCCCGCCGAGTCGGTGCCGTGGATGTCCTCCGTTGCCGTGGAAGAGAACCCGGACCACCCGGGCGGTTCCGACGACCACCTGTCGTTCGGGCTGCCGGGCATCGGCGCGGCCACCGACGTCGGCCACCGGCACCACTACAACCAGGACTCGATCGCGATCGCGCTCGCCGACGACGGGCGCAAGATCGTCGTCGTCTGCGACGGGGTCTCGGGGGCCTCGGACTCCGAGCGCGCGTCACTCGCAGGGGTGGAAGCGGCGGTGACGGAGATCCGCGCGGCGCTCGGCGAAGGGCTCTCGGCGGAGGACGCCTCGAGGCGCGGGGTGGGCGCGGCCCACTCGGCGGTGGCCGCGGTCGGGAAGCAGTACCCGAACTCGCCGCCGTCGTCCACGTACGTCTCGGCCGTGGTCGAGGGGAACCAGGCGATCCTGTGCTGGGTAGGCGATTCGCGAGCGTACTGGGCCGGCGAGAAGGAGGCGAAGTGCCTCACAGTCGACGACACGATCCAGGACCGGCTGGAGTACCAGGGGGTCCCGCCCGAGGACGAGCGGTACAAGAACCCGTACGCCAAAGCCCTGCTCGCGTGGCTCGGCGCGGACGCGCCGACGCTCAACCCCAACCTGCTCCGCGTGGATCTGGACGGGGGTCATGTCGTAGTGTGCAGCGATGGTCTGTCGCGCTATTTCAATGACGATCGCGACCTTCTGCCACTGCCGGACGGCAGCGTTGGCGACAAGGCGGTAGCGTTGACACGACAAGCGCTCGCCAACGGCGGGCACGACAACATCAGTGTCGCGGTGGTGGAACTCGAATCCCCCGGTTCGGTCCAGGCCCAAGCGCATGCCCAGGAGCATGCCGGCCAGGACGGTCCGAACCAGGGTGACGGGTCCGCCTCGCTTGCTGGTGTCGTCAGCGAGGCCGAGTACACCCAAATGCTTGGAGGGGGACGACCTTGACCTACCAGCCGACCTACGGCGGTGCCCCACAGCCGGGCGGGTACCAGTGCGCCTGCGGGGCCTTCCCGCAAGCCCAGTTCTGCGAGCAGTGCGGAACGCCCAACCCGGCGTGGCAGCAAGGCCAGCCCCCGCAGTCGCCGGCCTTCGGCCAGGGCTACGCGCCGAACGACCCTTACGGGCAGCCTCAGGACCCGTACGGGCAGCAGCCGCAGCAGGGCTACGGGCAGGACCCGTACGGCCAGCCGCAGCAGCAGGACCCCTACGGCCAGCAGCCGCAGCAGGGTTACGGCCAGGACCCGTACGGTCAGCCGTCGCAGCCGCAGGACCCGTACGGGCAGCAGCAGGGCTACGGCCAGCCACAGGACCCTTACGGGCAGCAGCCGCAGCAGGGGTACGGACAGGACCCTTACGGGCAGCCGTCCCAGCCGCAGGACCCGTACGGGCAGCAGCAGGGCTACGGGCAACCGCAAGACCCTTACGGCCAACCCCAGCAGCAGGACCCTTACGGTCAGCAGCCCGGTTACGGCCAGCAGGACCCGTACGGCCAGCCGCAGCAGCAGGACCCCTACGGTCAGCAGCAGGGCTACGGCCAGGACCCTTACGCGCAGCAGGCGTACGGCGCCGCACCGACCTCGGCCCCGCCCGGACCGCCCCCGGGCGTCCCGGCCGCGCCGTTCGGCGCCCCGACCTCCGCGCCGCCCGCGACGGCGACCGGCGGGTTCTCCATGCCGGACGCGCAGCCCGCGGACCTGGCGTCGAACTACGCCCCTGCCGGACAGGCGGCCACCCGCTGGGGTGTCGCGGTCACCGCGGACCAGGGCTACTTCAACAAGGTCGCGGCCTCCGACGGGGCCTCGCAGCTGCAGTACCCGTCGTTCGCGAAGCCGCGCCGCTTCCCGCTCGACAAGCCGGACCTGACGATCGGCCGCTACAGCGCCAAGCGCGGCGTCACCCCGGACATCGACCTGTCCGGCGACGTGGCGGACCCGGGCGTCAGCGCCCAGCACGCGAAGCTGTTCTCCAAGCCCGACGGCTCCTGGACGATCATGGACGTCGGCTCCTCGAACGGCACGTTCCTCAACGGCTCCGACGAGCCGCTGGCGCCGAACGTGGAGTTCCCGGTGACCGACGGGACCTACATCAACATCGGTGCGTGGACCCGCTTGACCGTGCACTACGAGGGTTAAGACCTACGAGTAAGGGCCGGGTCCGATGGACCCGGCCCTTACTCGTACCGCTTACTAGCCGTTCAGGAACGCCCTCACCCTGGCACTGACGGCCGGGTTCGCGAGGACCTTCCGGTGGCCCAGGCCCGTGGTCGCCATGAGCTCGGCGTTCGGCCACGCGTCCGCGAGGGCCTGGCCGTGGCGGAACGGGTTGGGCCGGTCGCCCTTGTCGTGGACGATGAGCACCGGCGCGTCGACCTCGACGCCGCGCAGCGAGAAGTCGTCGAGCGCGATCCCGGCCTTCGCCTCGCCGAGGGGCACCAGGTGCCCGAAGATGCGGGGTCCGACGGGCACGATCGCGCCGATCGTGTCGCGGAAGCCCTCCTGGCCGCCGATGAACGGGGCCAGCATCGCCAGGCGCACGTTCTCGATCGCGATGCCGCTCTGGAGCATCGCGTGCACGGAGCTGAGCGAGCCCATCGAGTGCGAGACGACCGCGTGCGGCGTCCCGAACTTCTCCAGGACCACGTTCATCGCCTCGATCAAGTGGAGGCCGCTGGCGTGCCGCTCGCCCCAGGGCCCGGCCCCGGCGTTGCCGTGGCTCGGCGTGTCGAACGCGACGACGCGGAAGCCGGAGGCGACCAGGTTCGCCGCGATGAACTTGAAGTCCCCCGTCGAGCCGCCCCAGCCGTGCACGAGGTAGACCAGCGGGCCCTCGCCCCAGTCGTACCCCCACACCGTGGTGCCGAGGCACTCCAGCTCGAACACGTGCGACCCGGCCGGGGCCTCGCCGCGCAGGCGCTTCTCAGGACCCGCGGGGAGCTTGAACCACAACTCGCACAAGACCTTCGCGGCCCGCGCGGGAGCGACGCGCTCGGCGGCGGCGAAGCCGGAACGCACATACCAAGGAGCACGAACGGTCGTGCTTTTCTTTTTCGCGGTAGGGGCTGGGGACGCCATGTGTGCGGGCCTTCCTGGTTAAGACTGGAGACTCTCGATCAGTCGGTTGAACGCCGTCCACGCGCGGTCGGCGGCGTCGGGATAGGACAGGATGCGGCTCATCCAGTTGTAGGACAACAAGATGCCGAACACCTCCTGTGCCACCTGGAAGACGTCGGTGTCTTCGGGGAACTCGCCCTGCCCGACCGCCGTCGAGGCGATCCGGGCGAGGGACTCGAGCAGGTCGCGCTGCTCCGAGGCCATGAAGTCGTGCAGCGGCCCCGGCAGGTCGTCGAACTCGGCGGCGGCGGCCAGGAACAGGCAGCCGCCCGGATGCGCGTACCACTGCATCCAGTACTCGACGATGGCCTGCAGACGCGTGATCCCGCGCGGCTTCTGGAGCGCGGGCCGGATCACCTCGTCGATGAACTGCTCCCCGTTGCGCTCCATGCAGGCCAGCTGGAGCGCCTCCTTCGACTTGAAGTGCGCGTACAGGCCCGACTTCGACATGTCCGCCGCGGCCGCCAGCGAGCCGATGGTCAGCCCGGAGAGCCCCGAGTAGCGGGCCATCCGGACCGCTTCGTCGAGGATCGCCTGCCGCGTCATCTCGCCTTTGCGCACCGCTTAAAAATAGCACGATCGTGCTGGAATCCATAGAGGTGCGCTAGACGTCGCACTGGCTCGCATCACCCGCATACGAGAACGTCACCGACACCCGCTCCGACAGCGCCCGCACCGACCCCGGCTCCGGCGACTGCCTGATGATCTCGCAGTCCGCGTACGACCAGTCGAAGACACCGCGCTCCTCCCCCGACTGGTCCACACCCGCGAAACCCGCGTTCTCCACGGCCTCGTGGGCGTCAGCGGTCGACATGCCGACCAGGTTCGGCACCTCGCCGGTCGGCGCGCTCTCCGTCGTCGGCTCCTCCTCCGACGAGGTCGCCTCCTCGACCGGCTCCTCGGGCCCCTGCACGCTCTCCTCGGGCGTCGGCGATTCCGACGGGCTCGCGCTGGCCGTCTCGGAAGGCGTGCCGCCCGCCTCCGGGGAGGCAGCCGCAATGGTCTCCGAAGTCGTTGCGGCGGAAGCGCTCTCACCGTCGAGCGCCTCGTCCCCGGCTGAATCCCCGTCACCGAGTTGCGAACCGAACGCCGCGCCCGCACCCACCACGACCAGCAGCGCCGCCGCGATCACGACCGCGCGCCCCTGACCCCGGCGGCGCGGCGCGGCCTCCTGCTCCTCGACGAACGGCAGCTCCCGCGTCGGCACCGGCGCGGCCTCGGCCGCCAGGACCTTCGCGTTCGGCGCGGCGAGCACCGGCTCGACACCGAACCGGCGGCGCAGCGTCGTCGCCGCGAGCGGCGTGCGGGACGCCCCGCCCGCCATGAGCAGGCCGGCAAGCTCGGCGGGGTGGACACCCGCCTCCGCCAGGGTCTCTTCCAAGACGTCGGCGGTCGTGTCGACGAGCTCGGCGACGCGCGACTCGAATTCCTCGCGCGTCAACGGCATCTTGATATCGGCGGCAGGGACGTTGACGACGGTGAAGTCGCGTTCGGACAGCTGCTCGCGGGCATACGTGATCTTCTCCAGCAGGAGCGCGCGCAGCTGCCGGTCGCCGGCCTCCGAGGGGTCGGCGATGCGCGACCACAGGCGCACGCCCGCGTCGGGGTGGCGGCCGGAGAGGTACGCCAGGATCAGGCCGTCGAACTCGGCGCCGCCGATCGGCTCGGTCCGCTCGGCGACGACCACGACTTGGTTCTCGACTCGGCGGACGACGGCGGCGTGGAACGAGGACCGGCCGAGCCGGTAGACCGCGAACGCGGCGCCGGAGGCGAGGGGGCCTCCGGTCGCACTGCTGAGACTTGCCGCTGCGGCCCCGGGGTCGATCCGGACCGATGCGGCCGGGGGGACGTTGTGCATAGAGGCGAGTCTATGACCGCCGCATCCGGCGCCTTCGACCCGTCTTGGTCTGCTTTGGACCGTTTACGCAGTGCAATCACGGTGTACGGCAAACGGGGCCGGGAAGGGATTCCCGGCCCCGTTTCAGGCATTTCTCCTAGGAGCTAGCTGCAGCCGCTCGTGGCCCCGCAGCCCTCGCAGGCGTAGCAGGAACCGGCCGGGCGCATCTTCGTGCCGCAGTTCATGCACAGCGGCGCGTCCGCGCTGCGGGCCTGGGCCGAGTGCAGGAGGTCCTTGCGGGACTTCTTCGACTCGATCTGGACCCTTTCGGCCACGGCCTCTTCGATGGGCGCGGACGCGCGCAGCACGTCCATGTCGATCTCGTGGACCTTCGCGGGGTCGTCCCCGTTCAGCTCGGCGGTGCGCTCGGCGGTGGTGAGGATGCCGAGCGCGGCGCGCTCCTCGTACGGCAGGTAGTCCAGCGCGAGGCGGCGGAAGATGTAGTCCACCAGCGACGACGCCATCCGGATGTCCGGGTCGTCCGTCATGCCCGCGGGCTCGAACCGCATGTTCGTGAACTTCTCGACGTACTTCTCAAGCGGCACACCGTACTGCAGCGCGATCGAGATGGACACCGACAGCGCGTCCATGACGCCGGCCAAGGTCGAGCCCTGCTTCGACATCTTCAGGAAGACCTCGCCCAGGCCGTCGTCCGGGTAGGACGAGGAGGTCATGTAGCCCTCCGCGCCGCCCACCGAGAACGAGATCGTCTGCGACGGGCGCTTCTTCGGGAGCTTGCGGCGGACCGGGCCGTGCGTCGCGACGGTCTCGATCGCCCTCTCCACGGCCTCCTCGACCGCCTGCTCGACTTCCTTCTTCTTGGCGGACAAGGGCTGCCCGACCTTGCAGTTGTCCCGGTAGATCGCGAGCGCCTTCAGCCCGAGCTTCCAGCCCTGGTAGTAGACCTCCTCGACGTCCTCGACCGTGGCCGTCTCCGGTAGGTTCACGGTCTTGGAGATCGCACCGGACAGGAACGGCTGCACGGCGGCCATCATGTGCACGTGGCCCATCGGCGCGATGGACCGCTCGCCCATGGCGCAGTCGAAGACCGAGTAGTGCTCCTCGCGCAGCACGGGAGCGCCGATGACGTGCCCGTGGTCGGCGATGTACTCGACGATCGCATCGCGGTCGGCATCGTTGTAGCCCAGGCATTCGAGCGCGCGCGGCACGGTCTGGTTGACGATCTCCATAGAACCGCCGCCGACGAGCTTCTTGTGCTTGACGAGCGCGAGGTCGGGCTCGATGCCCGTGGTGTCGCAGTCCATCGCGAACGAAATCGTGCCAGTAGGTGCCAACAAGCTCGCCTGCGCGTTGCGCCAGCCGTTGACCGCGCCGAGCTCGTTGCCGTGGCCCCATTCGGACTTGGCGGCCTCGATGATCTGCGTGTCGACGTCGCCGAAGGTCCGGACGGTCTCGGCGGCGTCGGCGTGCTTGGCCATGACCCGCTGGTGCGGCTCGGCGTTGATCGCGTAACCCGCGTAGGGCCCGACGACTCCGGCGATCTCGGCGGAGCGGCGGTACGACACGGCGGTCATCAGCGCGGTGATCGCGGCGGCGAGGGCGCGGCCCTCTTCGGAGTCGTACGCGTGGCCGGAGGCCATCAGGAGCGCGCCGAGGTTCGAGTAGCCGATGCCGAGCTGGCGGAAGTCGCGGGTGTTGCGGCCGATGGCCTCGGTCGGGAAGTCCGCGAAGGAGATCGAGATCTCCATCGCCGTGAACACGGTCTCGACGGCCTTGGTGAACATCTCGACGTCGAAGGAGCCGTCCTCGCCGAGGAACTTCAGCAGGTTGAGGCTCGCGAGGTTGCACGAGGAGTCGTCGATGCTCATGTACTCCGAGCAGTTCGCGACGACGACGCCGCTGACGATGTACGAGTGGTTGCGAGGCTCGGTGAGGTTGAACGTCGTCTCGAAGCCGATGCTCTCGCGGCTGGTCATCCGCACGGTCCGGTCGGCGTCATCGCCGGCCTCAAGGCCGCGAACCGAATCGAACCCGGTCATCGACCCGACGGCGATCCGGAGGTCGAAGCCGTCGGCATCGCCGCGTCGGATCTGGGCGCTGACGCCCTGTGCCGCCAGGATCTCCTGGACGCCCAGCAGCAGCTCCTCAGGCTTTCCGCCGAGCTCGAAGCAGCGGCTCCCGTCCGCCTGTTCCGCGACACGACCGCGGGAGTCGAAGAGGCCCTTCAAGAACGCGTCGAGCGTTTCCTCGTCCGACTCGAACATCGCCTCCGGCAGCGACTGCTCCTCGGCACCGTCGGCCGCCACACCGAGTGCCCTGAAGAACTCGATCAGGCCGGCGTTTCCGGAGCGCAGTTCTCGCGGGCCGCTGCCGACGATCGTGGTCGGCTCGCCGGTCAGGCGCTCCAGCAGGCGCTGGTGGCGCGGGAGCAGCTCCTGCTGCTCGGCTTCGGTGCCGTACACCGTGACCGCGCCCTGGTCGCTCAGGGAGCCGTGGCCGACGAGCCAGCCCATGTAGTGCGCGAGGTCGGGCTCCTCGTCCCACTTGTGCGGCAGCCGCAGCGCGGAGCCGGTGGCTTCTGCGGCCGCGAGCGCGGCCCGCGGAATCCGCGTGCTCGCGGCCGACCGCGGCGCGTACTGGTTGGAGCGGACGACCTTGTCCTCGGCGGTCAGGTCCTCGGCGTGGACCCAGCCGCGGTTCTGCGTCCAGAGCCGGTGGCCCGGGGTGCAGCGCAGCCGCGAGCCGTCGGTGAAGCGGAGCTCGACGACTTCGTTGGTGCCGGTGACCATGTAGCGCAGCGGGTTCGTCGCGACGACGCGGTCGACCGCCTCGGTCTCGGAGGTGACGTCGTTGGTGAAGACCGCGAAGGTCTCGCCCTCTGCGGAGCGGCGCACGAGGTCGCCGATCTTGATGAGGCCCTTGTCGGTCGCGACGCGCTGGTCGGCCGGGAAGCACGGGTTGGAGGTGCGGATGCGGTCGGTGTTGGGGTTGGTGTGCCAGTCGTTGATGATGTCGTCGTACTGGATGCCGGGGTCGGCGCACTCCCATGCGGCCTCGGAGAGCTTGCGGAAGATCTTCCGGGCGTCCTTGCGGGCGAGCTCCTGGCCGTCGAGGCGGCCGGTCACGGCGTAGTCGCCGCCGGTCTCGAAGGCCTTCATGAACTCGTCGGAGACGCGCACCGAGTTGTTGGCGTTCTGGTACTGGACGGAGACGATGTCCTTGCCGCCGAGGTCGACGTCGAATCCGGCGTCGCGCAGGGCGCGGATCTTGTCCTCTTCGCGGGCCTTCGTCTCGATGAACTCCTCGATGTCGGGGTGGTCGACGTCGAGGATGACCATCTTCGCGGCGCGGCGGGTCGCGCCGCCGGACTTGATGGTGCCCGCGGAGGCGTCGGCGCCGCGCATGAAGCTCACGGGGCCGGAGGCGTTGCCGCCGCTGGAGAGCAGTTCAGTCGACGCGCGGATCTTGGAGAGGTTCACACCGGCGCCGGAGCCGCCCTTGAAGATCAGGCCTTCTTCGCGGTACCAGTTGAGGATCGAGTCCATGGTGTCGTCGACGCTGAGCAGGAAACACGCCGAGACCTGCTGCGGCGCAGCGGTTCCCACGTTGAACCAGACCGGGGAGTTGAAGCTGAAGTACTGGTGGAGGAGGAGCCAGGTGAGCTCGTCGGCGAAGATCTGGGCGTCTTCGGCGGTGTCGAAGTAGCCGTTCTTGTCCCCGGCGGCGTGGTAGGCCTGGACGACGCGGTCGATGACCTGCTTGAGGCCGGTCTCGCGCTGGGGGGTGCCGAGGGCGCCGCGGAAGTACTTCGAGGTGACGATCTGGGTGGCGTTGATGCTCCAGAACGAGGGGAACTCGACGCCGCGCTGCTCGAAGTTGATCGAGCCGTCGCGCCAGTTGGTCATGACGACGTCGCGGGACTCCCATTCGACCTCGTCGTACGGGTGCACTCCCGGTTTGGTGAAGACGCGTTCGACCTTCAGGCCTCCGGTGGGGGCCTTGGCGGCGGTCTTCTTCGCGGTGGTCCTGGTGCTCGTGGTCTTCGGCATGTTCCTCGCCCCTGTCTGCTCATGCCTGGTCATGGGAATCGGATGGGTGTGGTTCGCGGTGAGGGGTTCAGCCGCTGTTCTGGGCGGCGCCGTTGCGGGCGGCGTGCTCCTCGCGCAGCTGCGCGATCGCGGCCTCGAAGTCTTCGAGGGATTCGAAGTCCTGGTAGACGGAGGCGAAGCGGAGGTAGGCCACTTCGTCGAGCCGCCGGAGCGGCGTGAGGATCGCCAGGCCCACTTCATGGGCGGGGACCTCGGCCACGCCCTTGGAGCGGATCTCGTCCTCGACGGACTGGGCGAGCTTCGCGACGTCGTCGGCGTCGACCGGGCGGCCCTGGCAGGCCTTGAGGACGCCGGAGGCGACCTTGCCGCGGCTGAACGGCTCGGTGGCGCCGCTGCGTTTCACGACCGCCAGGATCGATTCCTCGACCGTGGTGAAGCGCTTCTCGCACTGCTGGCAGACCCGGCGGCGGCGGATGATCTTCCCGTCCTCGGCCTCGCGGGAATCCACCACTCGGCTGTCGGGATGGCGACAGTACGGGCAACGCATCGCTAGTCTCCTTCTTGGGCCATCGTCTCGCAGCGGTCCGACATTCGATGAGGGGATCCATCGAGCTGATGGCGGTGCGTCGGGAGGGACAGCTTGCCCCTCGTCGTTCCAGTAGGTGCCGGAACCCCAACACCTAGTGAGAGACGATACAACACACCACTAGATCTTGTGTCTAGGATAGCGCAAAACGGGGTGCCGAAAGATCGCGGAGTTCGGGGGCGGGCTCCAGTGAACCAGCGGTCGACGCAGTATCGTTCACCCGTACGGGTGAACCTGGGCGAAAACACATTCCGAGCAGCGCGGCGACACGCCGGTGTCGCACGAATGTTTGACTTGACACAGCACCTGAGTTACATTGTCGGAATCAGACATACCGTCCCATTTGTCTAACGGGAGCCTCCTGTGGCTAGCGAGACCGCAACAGCCCGACCGAAAACGCGCAAGCTCACGCGTCGGCAGCAGCAAGTCCTCGAGTACATCGAGGAGTTCATCAACAACAAGGGGTACCCGCCCAGCGTCCGCGAGATCGGCGCCGAAGTGGGCCTCGCCTCCGCCTCTTCCGTTGCGTACCAAATGAAGCAGCTGGAACGCAAGGGCTACCTCAACCGCCTGGCCGGTCGGCCGCGCGCGGTCGGGGTGCGCCAGTCGACCCCGGGCGGCGTGCAGACCTGCTCGCAGCACCCGCGGCCGCGGTACGTGCCGATGGTCGGCGAGATCGCCGCCGGGCAGCCGATCCTGGCCGAGGAGCGCGACTACGACGTCATGCCCCTGCCGGCCGAGTTCGTCGGCGAAGGCGTGCACTTCCTCCTGCGCGTCAAGGGCGACTCGATGGTCGACGCGGCCATCACCGACGGCGACTGGGTCGTCGTGCGCCAGCAGCCGGACGCCCTGAACGGCGAGATCGTGGCCGCCATGATCGACGGCGAGGCCACCGTGAAGACCTGGAAGCGCAAGAACGGCAAGCCGTGGCTGCTCCCCGCGAACTCCCTGTACGACCCGATCGACGCTTCTGAAGCCGAGATCCTCGGGCGCGTCGTCGCCGTCCTCCGGAAGATCTGAACCGCGCGGCCTTCGGGCCGCGTGCTCACCGCTGCGCTCGGGAGCAGTGCTTTACGCGCTGCTCCGGGCGCCGCAGCGTTTCCAGACCTGTCAGCGACCCCGGCCGTACGTCGTGCCGCCGCCGCCTTCGGGCGGACCCCAGAAGTCCTCCTCCGGCTCGGCGGGCTGCTGCCCGCCGCCGTAGACGCCCCCCTGGGACGCGCCGTACGTGTTGCCCTGCCCTGCGGGCGGGGCGGCGGGGCGGGCGCCGTAGACGTTCCCTGAGGGCTCGGGACGGGCCCCGAAGTTCTGGCCCTGGCCGCCGCCCGCGTTGTCGTAGACGCTGCCCTGGCCGCCGCGTTCGAACGCGCCGTACTGCGGTTCCTCGCGGGCGCCGCCGTACACGGCCCCCTGCCCGGCGGGCGGGGTCGCGGGACGGGCGCCGTAGACGTTCCCAGAGGGCTCCTGGCGCGCGCCGCCGTAGACCGAGCCGCTGGGCTCGGGCCGGGCCGGGCTCGCGCCGTAGACGTTCCCTGAGGGCTCGGGGCGGGCGCCGCCGTAGACGCTGCCGGTGCCGCCGCGCGCGACCTGGCCGAGGTCGGGGTCGGGCTGGCCGGAGTCGAGGCCGAGGTCGACCGGGTCGTCGTAGACGGAGCCGCGGTCGTCGCCGAAGGAGGACTCCTCGCGGGCGAAGCCCAGCTCGGCGCCGTCCTCGTCAGCGCCCTCGTTCTGCTTGCGGTACTTGCGGATGATGATGATGCCGAAGACCATCGTCGCCATGCCGAGGATCGCGATGGCGGCCAGGATCTTCACGATCGTGCCGATACCGAGGTCGAGGATGCGGTCGACCAGGCTGGGCCCCGCTTCTTCCTCGCCGCCTGCGGCGGCCTCGTCGCTGGCGGCGGGCTCCTCGGCGGCCGCGGCCGCCGGGGTGAACGTGTAGATCGCGGCCGGGGCGGCCTCGTCGCCGGTCTGGGCGATGGTGAGGAAGTTGCCTTCGGAGTCGTAGGCGATGTCGTTGCCGCCGTCGCTGAGCTCCGTCACGCGCGGCTCGGCGGCGGTCATGGAGGCGACCGGGTCGCCGTCGGCGACGTCCCACTCGTAGGCGGCGTCGCTGGTGCGCAGCACGACTTTCGTGGCGTCGGCGTTGAGCGCCGCGCCGGTCACCGCGCCCGCCCCGTCAGGGAGCGTGACGGTGCCCGCGAGCTCCAGCGGGGTGTTTTCCTCCTGGCCGGGGCCGTCGGACTTGTACAGCTCCGCGGTGCCGGGGGTGGAGGGGATGAAGACCGGGCTGCGGTCGGGGAGCAGGAAGTACGCCTGGGCGTCCTTCATGCCGTCCGGGTACACGTACCGGGTCATCACGAAGTCGCTCGCGTTGTCGACCGCGACCTGCGTGAGCGAGACGCTCTCGCGGTCGCCGGTGTCGCCGATGTCGGCGACCCACAGGAAGCCCTTGTCCGCTTCCAGGGAAAGGTCCTGCGGGTCCTTCGGCAGCCACTCGACCGCGAGGCTCCCGGCCTCGGTGTCGCGCACCGAGCAGTCCTCGCCGACCAGGCGGATCGTCATCATGCCGTCGGTCTGGCCCTCGCCGTCGGGCAGGACCCACCAGCCGCCGTCGGAGGCCTCCACGATCCCGGTCGCCGTGGCGACGCGGGGGTCGTGGATCTCGCAGACCGGATCCCCGGCGCCCTCTTCCTGGGCGTAGACGGGGGGCGCGGCCGTGACCAGGACAGCCGCTCCTGCTGCCGCCCCGGCGACGATCCGCGCAGGCAGGGCCCCACGGCCCACACGGCGCTCTCGCATCAGGCAAGTGTTCCAGAACACGGGGTGTACCGGCCAGGCCCCCCGAGAGACATGTTCAGGACCACTGCAATTCAGTCATTTTCCAGGACGAACGCTCGCAATTCACCGGCCAGCGCGTCGTCCACGCGGGCCGTGATCACGCTGCCGTCGCCGCGGTGCTCGGTCGCGAGGACCTCGCCGCGCGAGCGCAGGCGCGAGACCAGGTCGCCGCGCACGTACGGGATGCAGACGGTGAGCGTGGTGTGCGGCTGCGGGAGGGCCTGCTCGATGGCGGCGCGGAGCTTGTCGATGCCTTCGCCGGAGTGGGCGGAGACGAAGACGGCGTCGGGCCAGTCGGAGCGGAGCTGGAGGACGTCGTCGGGCGCGACCAGGTCGAGCTTGTTGACGACGACGAGCTCGGGGATCTCTTCGGCGCCTACTTCGGCGAGCACTTCGCGGACCGCTTCGGCCTGGCCGAGCGGGTCGGGGTGCGAGCCGTCGATGACGTGGACGATGAGGTCCGCTTCGGCGACCTCTTCGAGGGTGGAGCGGAAGGCCTCGACGAGCTGGTGGGGCAGGTGCCGCACGAACCCGACGGTGTCGGTGACGGTGTACTCGCGGCCCTCGGCAGTGCGGGAGCGCCGCGTGGAGGTGTCGAGGGTGGCGAACAGGGCGTCCTGGACGAGGATGCCCGCGCCGGTGAGGGCGTTGAGCAGGCTCGACTTGCCCGCGTTGGTGTATCCGGCGATGGCGACGCCGGGGACGCGGTTGCGGGTGCGGGAGTCGCGTTTGGTCTCGCGGGTGACGGTGAGTTTGGCGAGTTCGCGGCGGAGTTTGGCGACCTTGGCGCGGATGCGGCGGCGGTCGGTCTCGAGCTTGGTCTCACCAGGGCCGCGGAGGCCGACGCCGCCGTTGGAGCCGCCCTGGCGGCTCATGGCGTCGCCCCAGCCGCGCAGGCGCGGCAGGAGGTACTGGAGCTGGGCGAGTTCGACCTGTGCCTTGCCCTCGGCGCTCTTCGCGTGCTGGGCGAAGATGTCGAGGATGAGGGCGGTGCGGTCGATGACCTTGACGTTGATGATCTTCTCGAGGGCGATGAGCTGGCCCGGGGACAGCTCGCCGTCGGCGATCACGGTGTCGGCGCCGAGGGCTTCGACGGTGTCCTTGACCTCGCGGACCTTGCCGGAGCCGATGAAGGTGCCGGCGTCGGGCTTGGAGCGGCGCTGGATGAGGCCGTCGACGACTTCGGAGCCGGCGGTCTCGGCGAGCTGGGCGAGTTCGGCGAGGGAGTTCTCGGCGTCGTCGATGGTGCCTTCGGTCCAGACGCCGACGAGGACGACGCGTTCGAGGCGGAGGCGGCGGTATTCGGCGTCGGTGACGTCTTCGAGTTCGGTCGAGGCGAGCCCGGCGACGCGTCGCAGCGCTTGGCGGGCTTCCAGGTCCAGTTCGCCCGTGGAGGGGGCGGCGGTGGACGGGAAGTCTTCAGGTGAGTTCATGTGCTCTTCGTGCATCACCACAAGCTTGACACGCGGGGGTGACAAGGGCGAGTGATTATGGCCGCGCGTCCGTCTGGGGCCCGTGTCGAGATTTGTTCTTATTGTTCACCGGGGCCGGAAGTCGGCGGTCCGGACCAGCGCGGACATCGGTGCTGGTCGGAGGCGTCACCCCGGGCTTGGGCGCGGGCGGGCCGGGCGTGCGCGGTGGCATGATTCAGGTGTATCGACCTGAAGTCCACAACGTGGTGACGATTAGGAGTGGCATGACTGCTGCACGACTTCCCAGTGCCGGTTTCTCCATCACGGTCCGGCTGGCCCTGTCGGCCGACCCGGGCGCGGCGGGGCGCCTCGCCACTGTCGTGGGGCAGGCCGGTGCGATCGTCACCGCGCTCGACGTGGTCGCCTCCGACAACAAGCGCATGACGGTCGACCTCACGTGCGACACCTCCGACTCCGCGCACGCCGAGCAGGTCACGAACATCCTCGAAGCGATGCCGGACTTCGACGTCAAGAAGGTCTCGGACCGGACGTTCCTGATGCACCTGGGCGGCAAGATCGAGGTCACTCCCAAAGTGCCCCTTCGCAACCGCGACGATCTGTCGATGGCGTACACGCCCGGCGTGGCCCGCGTGTGCATGGCGATCGCGGAGAACCCGGACGACGCGCGGCGCCTGACGATCAAGCGCAACACGGTCGCGGTCGTGACCGACGGTTCGGCGGTGCTGGGCCTGGGCAACATCGGGCCGGCCGCGGCGATGCCGGTGATGGAGGGCAAGGCGGCGCTGTTCAAGAAGTTCGGCGACGTGGACGCGTGGCCGGTGTGCCTGGACACGCAGGACACCGACGAGATCGTGAACATCGTGGCCGCGCTCGCGCCCACGTACGGCGGGATCAACCTCGAGGACATCGCCGCGCCGCGCTGCTTCGAGATCGAGGCGCGGCTGCGCGAGCGGCTGGACATCCCGGTGTTCCACGACGACCAGCACGGCACGGCGATCGTGGTGCTGGCGGCGCTGACGAACGCGCTGCGCGTGGTGGGCAAGGAGTTCGGGGACGTGCGGGCGACGATCGTGGGCTGCGGCGCGGCCGGGACGGCGATCATGCGGCTGCTGGAGAAGGCGGGGATCGGCGACATCATCCCGGTCGACCGCGACGGCGCGCTGCACAGCGGCATGGAGACGGACAACGAGACGTGGAAGTGGCTGGGCACGCACTTCAACAAGGACGACTACTCGGGCGACCTGTCGGGTGCGGTCGAGGGCTCTGACGTGTTCATCGGGGTGAGCGCGCCGAACATCCTCAAGGGTTCGGACGTGGCGAAGATGGCGAAGGACCCGATCGTGTTCGCGCTGGCGAACCCGGACCCGGAGATCAGCCCGACGGAGGCGGCGCGGTACGCGGCGATCGTGGCGACGGGCCGGTCGGACCAGCCGAACCAGATCAACAACGTGCTGGCGTTCCCGGGCGTGTTCCGGGGGCTGCTGGACGCGCAGGCGCGGGACTGGAACGACGACGCGGCGCTGGCGGCGGCTACGGCGATCGCCGACTGCGTGGGCAACGAGAAGGTGAACGCGACGTACATTGTGCCGAGCGTGTTCGACCCGAACGTGGCCCCGGCGGTGGCGGCGGCGGTCAAGCAGGCCATGCGCTAGGCGCAGTGACGCTTTTCATACCCCGGGGACCGCTGGTTCCCGGGGTTTTCTGTCGTACCCGCGCGCAACGATGGGCCCGTGCCCCTCTGGGAGGGTGGGGGCTAGTGGATGGCCGTCGCCGAGGCGCCTCACATTCACGTTTCGGAAGCGCGAGATCGGAAGTGGCGCGGCACCGGTTCGAAGGCGGCGCTAGATCCGGAAGGTTCCCTCGGCGACGATCACGGCGGGGCCGGTCAGGTAGAGCGTCTCGTCGGTGACGGTGATCGTGAGCGTCCCACCCGGAACGTCCACTTTGCACACACCGGTGTCCTGGCCCGCGTGCCGCAGGGCCGTAGCGCCGACGGCGCAGGCGCCCGTGCCGCAGGAGGCGGTCTCGCCGACCCCGCGCTCGTGGACGCGCATCCGCACCTGCGGGGCCGCGCCGACCACGAACTCCACGTTCACGCCGTGCGGGAACACGCCCGTGTCGTAGCGCGGCTGGTGGTAGAGCTCCAGCGCCTCGAGCTCCGCTTCGTCGCCGAGGTGGCACACCAGGTGCGGGTTCCCCATCGACACGGCCTGCCCGGGCCAGGTGAACCCCTCCACCGAAGCCTGCGAGGTCGGCCCGAACTCGGCCGAACCCATGTCCACCCGCAGCTCATCGCCTTCGACCCGCACGGTCTTGATCCCCGCCCGGGTCGCCACCGGCACCTCCGGGCCCTCAGCGAGGCCCTTTTCGAGCAGGTACCGCACGAACACCCGGACGCCGTTGCCGCACATCTCGGCGATCGAGCCGTCGGCGTTCCGGTAGTCCATGAACCACTGCGCCGCCGGGTCCTCCGAAGGCGCGACGCGCAGCAGCCCGTCGCCGCCGATCCCGAACCGGCGATCGCACAGGAGCGCCACCTGGGCGTCCTTCAACGGCAGCGCGTCCTGGAGGTCGGGCACGATCACGAAGTCGTTCCCCGTGCCGTGTCCCTTGGCGAAGTCGATGGTGGTCACTAGGCAATTGTGCCCCACCGCCCCCGCGCTAGCCTTATGCCGTGACTGAGACGACCGACGCCGGGCCCCTCGCCGACCTGAAAGCGAAGTTCCCCAACGGGGTGTGGACCACCCGCGCCAACGCGCGGCTCCAGGACGCCCTCATCGAAGGCGCCGGCCTCGGCCGCCTCCAGGCCGCCGTCGGGTGGGCCGCGCGCATGCAGGCCACCGACGCGCCCGTGCCGTTCGCCTCGCCGCAGATGCTCCTGTTCGCGGGCGAGTACCCGGACGGCTGGGCCGCCGGGGACTACGCGCCCGTCGAAGAGCAGGCCGAAGCCCTCGAGAAGGGCGAAGGCGCACTCGCCGAGCAGGCCTCGCGCGCCGGACTGCCCGTCACCGTCGTCCGCACGCCCGCGAGCGAGGGCGTCGAGGGCCCGCTCCTCGACGAGACCGAGCTGAACGAGGCCCTGCGCCTCGGCCGCGAGACCGCCGACCGCGCGATCGACGCCGGGGCCGACCTCCTCCTCATCGCCGGGCTCGGCGCGGGCGCCGCGACCGCTTCGGTTGCCGTCTGCTCCTTCATCGCCAAGGACGACATCACCGCGTACCAGCCGCAGCTGCGCGCCCCCGGCGGCACGGTCGCCGACGGCGCCTGGATGGGCCGCATCGCCGCCCTCCGCGACCATCTCGCGTTCAACCGCGGCTTCAAACGCAGCCCCGAAGCGCTCGTCGCGCGCCTCGGCGGCGCCCAGCTCGGCGCGATGGCCGCCGCGATCTTCACCGCCGCCACCCGCTCCACCGCAATCCTCATCGACGGCCCGGCCGCCATGGCCGCCATGATGATCGCCCGCGACTTCGGCCTCGCCGCCCCCAAGTGGTGCTACGCGCCGAACCGCTCCGGTCACCCGGTCGTCGTCAAGCTCGCCAAGCAGGGCGGCCTCGCCGACGACCTCGGCTTCGAACTCGACCTCCCCGACGCCGCCGCACTCCCCCTCGGCTGGGACCTCCTTCAGCAGGGCCTGCGAATCTCGCAGGCACTCCCGATGCCCGCCAAGGAAGAACCGGAACCCGCCGCGGCCGAAGCGACCACCGCCGCATCCGACCCGGCCGCAGCCGAGGAGACCCCGGAACCCGAACCGGCTGCGGCCGAGCCCGAAACGGCCGACGAGGAGAAGCCCTCCGACGCGTGAGCACCGGCCGGGCGCTCGTCGACGCCCGCGCCGCCATCATCGCGACCGCCGGTCGCCGCTGCCTCGCACTCCGCGCCGGATGCGTGACCAGCGTGAACGAGTGGCGCATCAGTAGACTCGGTCCACATGAGCACCGCCCGGCTCCTCCGCGCCCTCGCCGACCTCGCCCCCGCTCCGCAGCCGACCGAGCAGCGCCTCCAGCGCGACCTCCTCGGCGACAAGTACGCATGGGGCGATTTCGACAGGCTCGGCCACGACCCCGCCGGGCTGGCGAAGTACGACGAACTCCACCGGGACGAGCGCCTGCTGCGCCAGGGCTGGGGCGTCGTCATCGGGCGCACCGAGGTCGACGGCAAGCGGCGCCAAATCCGATACCCGCTGGTCAGCCGGCCCATCCGCATTGAGACCGACCCGGACAGGCACCTGAAGCAGCAAGTGGTCCCCGCAGGCGACCTGGAAGTCCACCATGGACTCGAAGGGACCGGGTTCGGCGACAAGCTCGAAGCGGTCTTCGATCCGGAGCGCCGCGACGAGGTCCTCTTCGACCTCACGTGGCTGCCCGCAGCCGCGGCAGCGGCGGGCTTCGACGTCGACGAAGTCTGGCACGACATCCGCTACACGCCCCGTCGCCTGGCAGTCGTCCCGCGGACCGTGGTCTACATCGCCCCAGAGAGCAACCCGTCGTCGCTCTCCAGCGAGCTCCGCACCTGGGCGAACCGGCCCGGCCTGAGCGACACCGCGTTCACGGCCATGTACGACCCCGTCGACACCGAACCCGAAGCCGACGGGCGGCCGCCGCGCTGCCCGCTGCCGCTCAGCGGTGAACAGGCCGCCGCGGTGGTGCAGGCCCGCACCGCACCGGTCACCGTCGTCGCGGGCGCGCCGGGCTGCGGGAAGAGCCACACACTGGCCGCGATCGCCTTGGACGCCATAGCGAACGGGCAGTCGGTGCTCATCGCCGCGCAATCCGTCCACGCCGCCGACGTCCTCGCCGACCTCCTCGACCGCCACCCGGGCCCGCTCCCGGTCCACTTCGGGGACTCGGAACGGCGTGACCGGTTCCTGACCCGTCTCGGCACTGGGACCGGCAAGGGCCACAAGCGCCGCGAGGTCGAACGGCACCGGGACGCCGCCACCGAAGCGATCGAGTACACCTCGCGAATCGAAGCCGAGATCGCGACCTGGCTCGACCTCGAATCCCGGCGCGGACGCGTGCACGACCTGCCGACGTTCCTCCTCGACGACTTCCCCGGCCTCCGCGACGCCGACCTCGACGAAGCCGAACGGCTCCTCGCCCGATCCCAGAGCGACGGCTCCTGGTGGCAGCGGCTGCGAGCCCGCTTCGCCGCCAAGCGATTGCAGCGCCTCGCAGGCGCCGAAGGCGCCCCTGCCGCGATAGCCCGGGCCCTCCGCGCCGCCCGCGACCAGCGTGACACCGCCCGTCTGGCCGCCGCAGGCGGTCTGCGGCTCGCGCCTCTCTGGCAGAGCCTCAGCTCCGCCGATTCCGAAGCGGCGAAGGCGATCGGCGAAGCGCTCCGCATCGAGTCCGGTGCCGCCGACCGCCGGGACGCGGCCGCCCGTAGGGCTTTGGCGGAACTCGGGACCGCCCTGCGCAGCGGCAGCCGCCCGCAGCGACAGGCGCGGCTCGAGAGCGTCGACGCCGCGGCGCTCCTGCGCGCCATGCCGCTCTGGATCGGCACCGTGGCCGACGTCGAAGAGGTGCTCCCGGCCCGTGCGGGCATGTTCGACCTGGTGATCCTTGACGAGGCTTCCCACATCAACCAGCTCCGCGCGGCCCCGGTGCTCGCCCGCGCTCGCCGCGCGGTCGTCGCGGGCGACCCGCGTCAACTGCGGTTCGTCTCCTTCGCCAGCGCGGCGAGGACCGAAGATGTCCTGGCGAAGCACGGGCTCTCCGACCGCCTGGGGCAGTTGGACATCGGCAAGGTGAGCGCCTACGACCTCGCGTGCGGGGCCGGGCCGGTGGTCGAGCTGACCGAGCATCACCGCAGCGTGCCGCACCTCATCGGGTTCTCGGCCGCGAAGTTCTACCACGGCCGGGTCAAACCGGTTACCACGCATCCGCGCAATCACGAGGCCGACGTCATCTCGGTCCATCGCGTATCCGCTGAGTCCTCTAAGGATGGTGTGGTCGAGGCGGAAGTGTCGCGCTCGCTCGACCTGCTCGGCGAACTCGTCGACTCGGGCACGACCGGCTTGGCCGTGATCTCGCCGTTCCGGGCGCAGGCCGAGGCGATCGAGGCGGCGATCCTGAAGCGCTTCGACCTGGAGACGATTCGCCGCCACCGGCTGCGGACCGGCACGGTGCACGCGTTCCAGGGCAGCGAGTCGGAGACGGTGATCATCGCGCTGGGTGTAGCCGAGGGCGATCCGGCGGGTCGGCGGCGTTTCGCGGCCGGGCCGAACCTGTTCAACGTGATGGTTACGCGGGCGCGCGAGCATCTGCACGTCGTCACGGCTGTGGGCGAGACCGACGGCCTGATCGGCGAGTTCCTGCGGTATGCGGACAGTCCGCCGCGTTCACCGGGGAACGGTGACGCGGTCCGGCAGTGGACGGCGAAGCTCGCCGACGCCATGGAGGGCGCGGAAGTGGCTGTGCGCCAGGCGTACCCGGTCGGCCATTGGACGGTGGACCTGGTCGTGGGCGACGGCGAGCAGGCGATCGGCGTGGTCGCGGAGGTCCATCCGGACGGCGCGGCTTCACACGTCGCGCGCCACAGGGCGCTGCGGCGCGCAGGCTGGCGGATCGAGGAGGCGTTCCCGTCAGCCTATGGCGATGACCCGTCCCGGGCCGCTGTCGACCTCCTGACCGGGCTCCGCGTTCACTGAGCGACTTTGTCGCCTTCGGGTTTGCGGATCTGGCTCCAGGAGACGACGAGCTGCATGCCGAGCAGGTTGATGACGACCGCGATGCCGTAGAGCAGGCCCGCGGCGCCCAGGCTGGCGAGGAAGACGCCGACGCCACCGAGGAGCCCGGCGACGATGCCTAGAACGAAGACGAGCACTGCGAGGACGGTCAGGCCGCCGGAGGCCTTCCCGGCGCGGTTGAGGGCCTTCTCGACTTCGCCGTCAAAATCGCTCATCGGCTCAGCGTAATGAACTCGCGGCGTGCTTGATGGCTTCCGCGACGGAATCGGCGGTGTGCGTCGGCGCGTAGTCCGCCTGGGACCATTCGCGGCCCAAGTGGAGCCAGACGCTGCGCAGGCCGAGCCGGTGCGCGCCGAGGATGTCGGCGTCGTCGCGGTCGCCGATCATCCAGGCGCCGTCGAGGCTCGCCCCGACTGCTTCGGCGGCCGCGTGGAAGATTCCCGGCTCGGGCTTGCGTGAGCCCACGCCCTCGCTCACGACCGTGGCATCGACGAGGCGGTCGAGCCCTGAGGCGGCGACCTTGCCGGTCTGCTGTTGCACGGTGCCGTTGGTGACGATGACGACCTGGTTTCCCGCGTCGCGAACCTCCTGCAGTGCAGCCGCGGTCTCGGCGGTCACGCGGGCGTGTTCACGTGCCCCTCGGCGCAGGAACGCGATGATCTCGGCTTCATCCAGGCCGACGGGGTACCGCTCGATGATCGCCCGCGCGACAACGGTTCGGGTGGCGTACCCGGAGGCGTCCACGGTCATGACCCAGTCCACGTCCTCCGCCGGAAGCTCATGCGCAGCAAGGAACTCGGTGACCCCGAGCCGGAAGGCCCCGTCGCGGTCGATGAGCGTGTTGTCCAAGTCGATCATCAGAAGCGTCATGCTGAGGATGCTACGGACCGCGGCAACACTCGGCAAACGTGTTCCCAGAAGGCACCGGCTCGCCGATAGGGTCGACGGCATGTCTCCCAAAGCGCTGATGCCGCCGGACGAGTGGCTTGAGAGCCGCCCGAAGTTCCTCGCCGCCGCCGGTGCGCTGTTCACCGACGCGGAGGGCCGGGTGCTCGTCGTCAAGCCGAACTACCGCGACCACTGGCTGTTCGTGGGCGGCCAGGTCGACGCGGGCGAGAGCCCTGACCAGGCTTGCCGCAGGGAGGTCAAGGAGGAGATCGGCCTGGACGTCGTGCTCGGCGGGCTGCTGGTCGTCGACTGGACGGAGCCGGTGCCCGGTCGACCGCTGCCGTTGGTCGTCTTCGTGTTCGATGGCGGCGTGATCGAACCCGACCGGATCGAGCTCGACGGCGACGAGCTCGACGAGTTCCGGTTCGTCGCGGTCGAAGAGGCGCTGCGGCTCCTTTCGGCGAACGGGCGGCGCCGACTACCGGCCGCGCTCGAAGCGAGGCGGACCGGCGCCGCCAGGTACCTCGCCCCCTAGAGCGGGGGTTCGGTGATCGCTTCGGGCCAGGTGATCTCGGTCGGGTCCGGGTTGCGGTGGAGGCCTTCGAAGGCGCCCTTCATGAGGTGCTGGCGGGCGGCGGATTTGGCGACGAGGCGGGCCACTTCGATGGCGCCGGTGGCCTGGAAGTGGGTGTTGTCCTGGACGCCGTCGGGGTAGTGCTCGTGGCCCGGATCGATCCAGAGGAAGTAGTCCTTGGTCCCCTCCTCGCCGAGCTGGGCCCAGAGGGCGAGGCTCGCCGCCTGGAGGTCGATGAGCGGGATGCACTCCTCTTCTGCCAAGGCGCGCATGGCCTCCGGGTACTCCCCCAGGGTCTCGACGGGTTTGCCGTCTTTGAAGCGGCGGCGTTCGACCGAGGTGACCAGGACCGGGTTGGCGCGGTGGAGGCGGGCGGTTTCGATGTAGCCGCGCAGGTACTGCTGGTAGGTCGTGTACGGGTCGGTGCCCCGGTTGGGGTCTTCGGTCTTGGCGTCGTTGTGGCCGAAGGAGATCAGGAGCCAGTCGCCAGGCTGGATCAGGGCGGCGATGGCGTCGAGGACGCCCTTGTCGGTGTGGCTCTTGGAGCTCGCGCCGGACCAGGCCCGGTTGTCCACAGTGATCCGGCGGGTGGTGAAGACGTCGAGGGCCTGGCCCCAACCTGCCCTCGGTGAGCGCCAGGACGCGTAGGTCGAGGCCGTCGAGTCTCCGGCTGCGAAGATCGTGAAGTCGCGGGTCTTCGGGGCGGGTGCGTCGGGTTCGTCCTGCGGGGCCCAGTCGCCGAGGTAGGTCTCCGTGGTGTGTTCGGCCGCTTCGTCTTCGCTCAGTTGGCGCGGGCGGGTGGCCGGGTCGATCATCGCCGCGCCGGGGCCGATGTTCGCGTATTCGGCGTACCGCTGGTCCTGCCAGGGGTAGCCGCTGCTCATGACCGTGTACGGCGCGGCGGCGTCGATGCCGGGGCCGAGCCAGCTGTCGCGGATGGTCAGAGACGGCCAGGCGGTCGTGTTCGAGCTGGGGACCCACGGCCGGGAGAGTTTGTACTGGGCGTCGCCGGCGGCCGAGGTGACGCGGCAGCCGGTTGCGAGATAGCCGTACTCGAACTCGCGGGAAGTCGAAGGGGCCCAGGGCATGCCCTTCGGCGTGAAGGTCACGTCGCGCTCGACGCAGTGGATCTCGCACCGGTCGAAGACGGCCGTGCCGCGCCCGAAGATGAAGTCGACGTCGCCTTCGATGTGGCAGTGCCGGTAGTACTGCCGCGCGGCGACAGTGACCGCCGAGGAGTCGGCGTAGAGCGTGTCCTGGTGGCCGAGGAACCGGCAGCGGTAGAACGCGGAGCGGTCGCCGCGCACGCGGCACGCGACGGCCTGGGTGCCGCTCATGCCGGGGTGGTCGGCGCGCAGCCAGTCGTTGGCGAAGGTGACGGCGCTGGCGGTGAACCCGGCGCCGTCGAGCTTGACGGTGGCGGAACCGGCGGTGCCGACCGTGGTGCCGTCGGGGTTGAGGGTGCCCGCGGCGAGGTCGTAGACGATCACCGTGTCGTTCGGGTCGTCGGTGGCGCCGATGAACGTCAAGTCGGCGGCGGCCACCTGGACGAGTTCGCGGTAGGTGCCCGCGGCGATCACCACAGTGGAGCCGGGGGCGGCGGCGCCGACGGCCGCCTGCACTGTCGTGTGGTCGCCGCGGCCGCCCGCGTGGACGTAGAGGGTGTCGGCACTGAGGCGGTCGTCGGGCGAGCCGTAGCGGCCGAAACTACCGCCGTGCGCTTGGGCCGCACCGGGGATCGCGGTGGCGGCGGCCGTGGCGGCACCGGCGGCGAGGAGGAGTCGGCGGGTGAGGGGAGGGGTCATGGCGACTGCTTTCAGGGGGAAGTGACAGCGCTTACCTCGCACACGGTAATCGATTGCCGATTCATATTCAAGGGCTTCGATAAGTTGATCTTGCTGGGCCGCAACACGAGGGCACGAAAAGGCGCGCGGGCGGTCTCACCAGTCCGCCCGCGCGCCCCGCTCTGTCAGTCGTTGACCGCCCGCAGGATGGGCTTCGCCGTCAGCGCCTGCTGCAGCTCGGCCGAGGCGGCGACCACCTCGCTCTGCACGGTGAAGGTGACCTGCTCGCCGGGGACGAGGGTCACGAGGGCCTTGTCCACCACCGCCTCAGGGTCGACGCGGTCGGCGAACAGGCACAGGTCGCGCAGCACGCTCTCGGCGTGCACGGTGATCTGGACGCCGCCGTCCACAATGGCGACATCGGTCGTGAACCGGGCCTTCGGCCAGTCCATGTCCTTGTCCTCCTTGGTGAACCAGGTCGCGCGCGGGAAGTCCTCACGGCCCGTGAGCAGGAACTCGCCGTCCTTCGGGATCGCGCCCGGCTCGAGTTCGAGCACGGCCGTGTCGCGCGGGTCGATCTCCATCTGCACGAGCGCCCGGCCGATGATGCGGCCCTCCGCGTTGCACTTCCAGAACCCGATCACACCGGTCCAGGCCTCGGCGGAGTCGTTGACCACCACCATGTTCAGGCCGTCGCCCTCGGGCTGGAAGGTCACCATGCGCTCGGCGAAGACGTCCCGCAGCGCGTACCAGAGCGGCTTGAGCCGCTCCTCGCCGTCGATCGCGGCCCACGAGGTCACCGGCCAGCAGTCGTTGAGCTGCCACACGATCGCGCCCGAGCAGTACGGCTGCAGCGAGCGGAAGTACTCGATGCCGAGCCGGATCGCGCGGGCCTGGTTGACCTGCGTGAAGTACAGCCAGTCGTCGAAGTCGCGCACGGGCGGCAGGTGGGCGTCGAGGCCGCGCTGCAGCTTGCCCTGGCCGTTCTCGGCCTTCTGGTGCCACAGCATCGCGGCGCTCTCGGCCTCGAGCGGCTCGTCGGTGACCATGCGCCGCACCGTGGCCCACGTCGGCGGCGCCTGGTAGCCGAACTCGGCCACGAAGCGCGGCTTCCAGTCCCGGTAGCGGGCGTAGTCGAGGTCGTTCCACACGTCCCAGATGTGCACGGACGCGTGCGCCTGCTCATTCGGGTGCAGTTCGCGCACACCGGAGTAGGGGCTGCCGGGCCAGTACGGCCGGGTACCGTCCACTTCGGCGGTGAGCTTCGGCAGGAGGTCGTGGTAGTACCCCGCGCCCCAGGTCCGCTCCCCCAGGTCGCCCTGCCAGTCCCAGTCGTGCCAGCCCCACAGGTTCTCGTTGTTGCCCGTCCAGGTGACCAGGCTCGGGTGCGGGGCGAGGCGGGCGAGGTTGTCGCGGGCCTCTGCCTCCACTTCGGACCAGAACGGCTCCTCTTCGGGGTAGGCCGCGCACGCGAACAGGAAGTCCTGGCCCACAAGGAGACCGAGCTCGTCGCAGATCCGGTAGAACGCCTCCGACTCGTAGACGCCGCCGCCCCACACGCGGATGTAGTTGATCCCGGCCGCGACCGCCTGGCGCAGGCGCCGCTCGATGCGGGCGGGGTCGATACGGCTGAACAGGGCCTCGTCGGGAATCCAGTTGGCGCCCTTGATCCAGACGGTCTCGCCGTTGACCTTGAGGAGGTAGGGGCGGCCGTCGGCGTCGGGCTCCGTGTCGAGTTCGACGGTGCGGAAACCGATCCGGCTCTCCCACGTGTCGCCCGCGGCAGTCACCTTGACGCCGTACAGCTTCCGCTCGCCGCGGTCGTGCGGGCGCCACAGCTCGGGGTCCTGGACCTCGACGCGGACGCTCGCGGTCGCGACCCCGGCCGCGAGGCGCACGGTCTCGGTGACGCCCTCGACCTCGCAGACGAGTTCGAGTTCGGCGTCGGCGGCGGTCTCGAGGCTCACGGAGAGGTCGACGACCCCAACACCGTCCTCAAGGGATACTCGGGGCACGACTTCCCCGATGCGCGCGGTCTTCCAGCACTCCAGGCGCACCGGCCGCCAGATCCCGGCCCCGGCGAGGTTCGGCCCCCAGTCCCAGCCGAAGTTGCAGGCGGCCTTGCGGATGAAGTTGCCGGGCTCGGGGTAGGCGTTCGGCCGGTTCCCGAGCCGGTCGCGCTGCGCCTCCGCGTAGGTGTACGGCGCGGTGAAGTGCACTTCGAGTTCGTTGGCGCCCACGCGCAGCAGGGAGCGCACGTCGAAGCGGTAGCGGCGGTGCATGTTCGCGGTCTCGCCGACCACCGTACCGTTGAGGCTGACCCGCGCGACCGTGTCGAGCCCGTCGAAGACCAGGTCGATCCCGTCCCAGTCGCCTGCTTCGTAGTCGAACGAAGTCCGGTAGGTCCAGTCGCTGCGGCCGACCCAGGCCAGGTCGCGTTCGGCCTCGTCCGTGTAGGGGTCGCCGACGAGACCGGCGGCCAGCAGGTCGGCGACCACTTCGCCTGGCACGGACGCAAGGGTAGCGTCGACGGCCACCGGGGCCCCGGGGTCGCCGGTGACGGTCCAGCCTTCGTGCAGGGTTCGCTTGGCGCTCAAAGAGACTCCTATGCCTTGTGTAGCGAGCGGTGGGCACGGCCGAGGACGCTCGCCGTCGAGCGTCCGGGCCGAACGTGCCTATGCCTTGATACCCGAGAGGGCGATGCCCTTGATGAAGTGCTTCTGGAACAGGAAGAAGAACACCACCGTCGGCAGCGTAGCCAGCATCGAAGCGGCCATCGCCACGCCCATCGACCCCGGGCTGGAGACGATCGTGTTGTTGAGGTTCGACAGCGCCACAGGCAGGTTGAAGAGCTCGTCGGTGCGGATGATGATGAGCGGCCACAGGAAGTTGTTCCACTCCCCCAGCGCCACGAAGATCGCCATCGCCGCCAGCGCCGGGCGCAGCAGCGGCAGGACGATCTGCCACCAGATCCGCCATTCGCTGGCCCCGTCGACGCGCGCGGCGTGCACCAGGTCGTCGGGGATCGACCGCAGGTACTGCACCAGGAAGAACACCACGAAGGACTTCGCGAGCCCGGGGATGATGTAGCCGAGGTAGGAGTCGGTCATGCCGAGGTCCGAGGTGAGCAGGTAGTTGGGGATGAGGCTGACCTGCCAGGGGATCATCATCGAGGAGATGATGACCACGAACACGACGCGGCGGCCGGGGGCCTGCGTCTTGGTGAGCATGTATGCCGCGAGCGAGGCGATGAGCAGGCTGAGGACGGTGACGATCACGGTGATGCCGAAGGTGTTGGCGGCGAAGCGGAAGAACCCGCCCGCGACCTCCTCCCAGCGCTGGAAGACGCCGGGGACGCTGTCGTTGTCGCCGAGGGAGGGGTCGTAGAAGGAGTCCAGGGACGGGTCCTTCGGGTAGAACGTGGGTGGGTTCTGCATCAGTTCGGGGACGGTCTTGAACGCGGCGATGATCATCCACCAGAAGGGGATGAGCACTACGGCGGCCCACAGGTAGAGCGGGATGCGGACCAGTTCGGCGGCGAGGTTGGGCTTTCTGGGCCGCTTGGAGACGCGATCCGCTGAGACGAGGGTCTTGACGCTCACTTCTCGAACTCCTTGAAGGTCTTCGTGACTCGCAGCTGGACCAGGGTGACCAGGAAGATGATGAGGAACAGGACCCAGGCGATGGCGGAGGCGTAGCCGAGCTGGAACCGGTTGAAGCCCATGTCGTACAGGTAGGGGACGATCGTGAGGGCGCTGTCGAGCGGGCCGCCGACGATCGAGGCCGAGCGGCGCCAGAGCAGGTAGATCGCTTCGAAGATCTGGAACGCGCCGATCGTCGAGGTGATGACGACGAAGACGAGCACGGGGCGCAGCAGCGGCAGCGTGATGTGCCAGAACTGGCGGCCTTTGGAGGCGCCGTCGATGGAGGCCTGCTCGTACAGCTCGTCGGGGATGGCGTTGATGCCTGCGACGAAGAGGACCATCGAGTAGCCCGCGCCGCCCCAGACGGCCATGGCGACCAGGATGGGGATGCTCATGGTCGGGTCGGCGAGCCAGGCGCGGTTCTCGCCGCCGAAGAATCGGACGACGGTGTTGCCCAGGCCCCAGGAGTCGACCATGAAGATCCAGCGCCAGACCAGGATGACGCCGACGCCGGCGGAGACCGAGGGCAGGAACAGGATGGTGCGCATCAGGCGGTCGCGCATCGAGGTGGTCTTGAAGGCGACGGCCAGGACCAGGCCGAGACCGATCGTGAGGACCACCGAGAAGACGACGTACTTGAGGGTGTTCCAGATGGCGGTGTGGAAGCGGTCGTCGTGGAGGAACAGCTCGGTGAAGTTGTCGAAGCCGACGAACTCGGGGGCTTTGATCCCGTTGAAGTCAGTGAGCGAGTAGTAGAACGAGCGGCCGAGCGGGTAGATCAGGAAGACGATGAACAGCAGCGCGAAGGGCAGCAGCATGGCGTAGGCGGGGCCGTAGCGCTGGAGGCGGTGGGACGGTCGGCCGCGTCGCGGTGCGGGCCCGGCATGCGGGCCGGTTGCTCCGGCCCGCTCGGGGCCTGCGGTCTGCTTGAGGGTCAAGGGAGTGCTCCGAGGCGGTGAGAGCGGGCGGGGGCGGCTGGCCGCCCCCGCCCGGGAGACTGCTACTTCTGGTTGGCTTCCATGGCGGTCTTGGCGTTGGCGAGGGCTTCCTCGACGGGGACGCCTTCGAGCACGATGGACTGGAGGGCGAGCTGCACGTCGGGGGACGAGGGCTCCCAGCCGGTGCAGTTGGGCGGGCCGACGGAGGTCTCGAAGATCGAGGTGAGGGCCTGCTTGTTGGCGTCGTCGAGGTGGGTGTCGGCGACCTTGTCGGTGCGCGGGGGCAGCCACAGGACGTTGTTCTCGGCGGCGGTGGTCAGCATGGCGTCGACGCCGGCGTCGGAGTAGACCATGTCGATGAAGGCGGCGGAGGTGCCGGGCGCTTCGGACTGGGCCATGACGCCCATGACGTTGCCGCCGATGAACGATCCGGCGTTGGCGGGTCCGGCCGGGAGCGGGGCGGAGCTCCACTTGCCTTCGAGCTCGGGGAAGCCGACGGCGAGGGTGTCGTAGTTCCAGGAGCCGCCGGTGGCGAAGACGTACTCGCCCGCGGACATCCCGACGCCGAGGTCGGGCTGGTCGGTGGGGACGTTCTGCTCGCTGAAGCGCTTGGCCCAGTACTCGGTCCCGGCGACGACCTCGGGCGAGTCGATGGTGATCTCGGTGCAGTCCTCGCTGTAGAGCGAGCCGCCCGCCTGGTGCATGTAGTTGAACCAGTCGAGCCAGCCGATGGGCTCCCAGGTGGCGGCGAAGGGGGTCTCGTAGCCGGCGCCCTGGAGCTTGGTGATGGCCGCGTCCATCTCGTCCCAGGTGGCCGGGACGGCGATGCCCTCGGCTTCGAGGATGTCGGTGCGGTAGAACATCGAGTAGGTCGTCATGTTGAGCGGGACGCCGTAGAGCTCGCCGCCGGGCGACTCGATGGACTGCCAGAGCCCTTCGATCACGTTGCCCTCGAGGTTCTGGGTGTCGTACTGGCGCAGGTCGACCAGGCCGCCGAGCTCGCCGAACTCGATCCCCCAGGAGAGGCCGCCGGTGAAGATGTCGGGGCCGTCGCCGCTCTGGATGGCGGTGAGGAACTTGGTGTGGGCGTCGGCCCAGTCGACGATCTCGACTTCGACCTTGACGCCGTGCTCGGCCTCGAAGAGGGCGCCGACGGCTTCGATCATGGGCTGCTGGGAGGCGTCGCCGGTGTGCCAGATGGTGATCGAGTCGGCGTTCTCCTCCTCCATGCTGGTGGCTTCGCCGCCCCCGCCGCCGTCGGAGCAGGCGGCTGCGGTGAGGGCGATCGCGGCCGCGGCGGCGGCCGCGCCGAAGCGCTGGGTTCTCGAGATCACGGTGACGTTCACTCCGTTCAGGGGAAGGGGTTCTCCGGTGGGCGCCGCGCGTCTCACGGGACTCATGAGGTCAGAGCGCTTAACCGGATAAGTGACCCGAACCTATATGTCAGATCACACCTAGTCAATGCCTTGACCGCACCGTGACCGAATTGAAATCATGAATGTCGATATCTCGAACGACCACGGCTGAACCGGTTCGCTTGCGCCGTGCGCTACAGTCTGGAAACCGGCGGCGCCCTGCGCGGGCCGGGCCCGAAGCCACCTGAGAGGACCACCGATGACCAGGCGAGTCACCATCGCCGACATCGCCGCCGCGGCGGGCGTGTCGAAGGGCGCGGTCTCCTACGCCCTCAACGGGAGGCCCGGCGTCTCGGAGACGACCCGGACCAAGATCCTCGCCATCGCCGCCGAGATGGGCTTCGTCCCCAACCGCGCCGCCCGCTCCCTCTCGGTCTCCTCCGCGCAGACCGTGGGCATCGCGCTGCGCCGCTCCGCGCGCACCATCGGCATCGAGCCGTACTTCATGGAGCTCATCAGCGGCATCGAGTCCACCCTCTCCGCCGGGTCCTTCGGCCTCACGCTCCAGATCGTGGGCACCGTCGAGGAGGAACTGGAGGTCTACCGGCGCTGGTGGGCCGAGCGCCGCGTCGACGGGGTCTTCCTGTGCGACATCGGCACCAGCGACCAGCGGCTCGACTTCATCGCCGACCTCGGCCTCCCGGCCGTGGCCGTGGGCGGCCCCGTCGAGGGCGCGCGCTTCCCCGCGGTCTGGCACGACGACGTCGAGCCCAGCCGCGACATCCTCGAGTACCTGTTCGCGCTCGGCCACCGGCGCGTCGCCCGCGTCGCGGGGATGCCCGGCCTGCTGCACACCGCCATCCGCGACCAGGCCTACGCCGACACCACCGCCGAGCTCGACTTCGAGTCCGTCGCCACCGTCCACAGCGATTACACCGGCGAGCAGGGCGCCCAGATCACCAGGCGGCTGCTCTCCTCCGCCAAGCGCCCCACCGCGATCGTCTACGACAACGACGTCATGGCCGTGGCGGGCCTCGGCGTCGCCCACGAGCTCGGGCTCCAGATCCCCGAGCAGCTGTCGATCGTGGCCTGGGACGACTCGCCGCTGTGCCGCCTCACGCACCCCGCGCTCACGTCGCTCACCAGGGACATCCCGGCGTACGGCGCCGAATGCGCCGAAGTCCTCCTGACCCTCGTCGGCGCCAACCGGGAGAGCGGGCCGCCGAGCAGCGAGGCGCGCACTTTCTCGGTTCAGTGCAGGCCCGCGCGGCTCTCCCCGCGCGGCTCCACCGGACCCGCGCCGCGCTAAGTCCACACCGGCCGGATCACCGCAGTTCGGGCCCGTCCACGAGCCAATAATCCGGCGCGTCTTGAACCCCATCAATATTTATGGTTTTCTATGTTGGGATCGGATTAACCGATTCACCTCTCACTCGAACCTAAAGATGGGATCGACATGGATACCGGCACCTCCGCCGACGCCGCCCCGGCACGGCGTCGCTCGTCCCGCCGAACACGCAAGTGGCTCATGGCCATCACCGCCGCGGTCACCGTCGTCCTCGCGGGCGTCTGGCAGCTCGTCCCCGCGGGCGCGCAGCAGACCGGCGGCTTCTCGATCGACGGCACGCAGCTCATCGACGCCAACGGCAACCCGTTCATCATGCGAGGCACCTCCCACCCCGACGTCTGGTACGAGAGCCAGTTCCCCAGCTACGGCGAGATCAGCGACCTCGGCGCCAACACCGTCCGCGTCGTCCTCGGCTCCGGACAGCGCAACTGGGGCGTCTCCAGCGCGGCGCGCGTGCAGCAGATCGTGGACGAATGCAAGGCGCAGCGCCTCATCTGCGTCCTCGAAGTCCACGACACCACCGGTTACGGCGAGGAGGGCGCGGCGGCCAGCCTCGACCAGGCCGTCACGTACTGGGAAGGCCTGTACTCCGTCCTGGAGGGCGAAGAGGCCTACGTCCTCATCAACATCGGCAACGAGCCGATCGGCAACACCAACCCGCAGCAGTGGACGCAGCCGACGATCGACGCGATCGAGCGGATGCGCGCCATCGGCTTCAAGCACACCCTCGTCGTCGACGCCCCGAACTGGGGCCAGGACTGGCAGAACGTCATGCGCGACAACGCCCCGGCCGTCGCCGCGGCGGACCCGGACGGCAACACGCTCTTCTCGATCCACATGTACGCCGTGTACAGCAGCCCGCAGACGGTGATCGACTACTTCAACGCCTTCGACGCGATGAACCTGCCGCTCATCGTCGGCGAGTACGGCGACGAGTTCCAGGGCCAGACGGTCGCCTGGGAGACCATCCAGACCGAGGCGCAGGCGCGCGGCATCGGCTGGCTGGCCTGGTCGTACTCCGGCAACACCGGCGGCGACCTCGACCAGGTGCTGAGCTTCGACCCGAACCAGAAGACGACCTGGGGCCAGCGGGTCTTCGACTCGGCCAACGGCATCGCGGCCACCGCCGAGCGCGCGAGCGTCTACGGCGACGACCCGGGCCCGACCACCCCGACCACGAGCCCGACCGACAACCCGACCACGGGCGGACCGGCCGAGGGCGACTGCACCGCGAAGATCACCGTGGTCAGCTCCTGGAACTCGGGCTGGCAGGGGAACGTCAGCGTCACCGCCGACCAGGGCGCGGTCGACGGCTGGCGGCTCACCTGGACGTGGGCCGGGGCCACCCGGATCACCAGCAGCTGGAACGCCGACATCACGGCCTCCGGCGCGGGCGTGACCGCCGAGGACGTCGGCTGGAACGCCACCGTCGCGAGCGGCCAGACCCGCGAGGTCTTCGGCTTCATCGCGTCCAGCCCCACGGCCACTCCGGCCGTGACCTGCGAGGCGATCTGACGATGACATGAAAAGCGGGCGGCGGACCAAAAGGTCCGCCGCCCGTTTCGCTTATGCGCCAACCGTTTCCGGTATTAGCCGTTCTTGGTCGGGAGCTGGAACTTGCCGACCCCGCCCTTCGGCATCTGGGAGCGGACGCTGCCCTTCTTGTTGCCGATGGCCTGGTGGCCGGACTTCTCGGCCTTCTTGCCGCGGGCCAGCGCACGGCGCTGCTCGCGGTTCAAGGGCTCTTCGGCGGTGGCTTCTTCTGCGGCTTCTTGGGCCTTGGGAGCTTCGGCGGTCATACGCTTCCCCTTTTCGGGTAGAGAGTGAAGAGACGTGAGCGCGAAACGGAGTCAGACTCGACGTCTCGGGAACTGGCACTCATTCGTATTGGCGGCCCCAATGCAGGAGGCGGCCGAATCTCTTCTAAAAGATCATGGGCCCCACTCTAGCGGCTGCGCGTCCGGCACACAACGGGCTTTGCGCCGCGCCTACCGGTGACTACCCTCATACGCATGACCCAGCACCCTCCCGCGAAGCTCGCGCGCGTGCGCACGGTCGCGCAGGACGCGATGCGCGGCGCGCGCTGGTGGACGCTCCTGGACCTGGAGCAGACCCTGCGAGCCGACACCGAGTTCTGGCGCGACCTCTGGGCCCCGTCGCTGGCCATCGCCGCCCACAAGGTGGGGCTCAAGCACGCCAGGGCGCGCCTCGACGAGGCGATCGACGCCGGGTTCCACCAGACCGACCTGTTCGAGCCCGAGCTCTCGGCGGCGTTCGGATCGGACCCGGACTGGGATCGGGTCATCGAGCGGGCCCGCGCGAACGTCCCCGAGCCGGGCCTGCGGCTCACCTCCTGGCCCGAGCCGGGGACGGCCGCGCCGCTGCGCCTCGACCGCGTCGAGGCCCACCGCGAGCCGCAGCTGCTCCCCCGCCTGCCGAAGCCCGCCGCGACCGCCTGGGAGACCGCGAAGACCCTGCTGGGCTGGACGGCGGGGCTGTGGCGCCACGCCAACGCCCGCATCAACGCCGGTGACGCGCTCGACGTGCTCGAGCAGGTCGCCAACGGCGCGCGCTACTCGTGCGTGGAGTACTCGATCGTGCTCGCGCAGGGCCTCAACGTGCACCGCGTCCCGGCCCGCCGGGTCTGGCTGCGGCGCGGCGACTACCACGACGGCGTCGGCCAGGGCCACGCCGTGGCCGAGGCCTGGATCGACGACCTCGACCAGTGGGTGCTGCTCGACGGGCAGCACGGCGCGTACTGGGCCGACGAGGGCGGCAGGCCGCTGAGCCTGCCTGAGCTCCAAGCACGCGAACGGCCCGCGAAGCCGGTGCATGTGGGGCCGCGCCCGCTCATGAAGGACCCGGGCCTGTGGGCGGCGTATTTCGCGCATGCTTCGGTGACCGGGATCGCTTGGGAGCCAGCCGGTTTCGTGCCGGTATTCCAGGACGGCCAGGTCCTGGCTACCGACCGGCTCGTGCGCGAGAGCGCCGACGCCTACCCGTGCCTCTCGGACCTCGCGATCGGTATCACCGCCGTCGGCGGCGCCCCGGCCGTGGAGTTGAAGCCCTTGCACCCGTTCGCGATCGGCGGCACCTGGAACGGCGAAGTAATCAAGACGCACGGACGCCAGCGCTTCGCGCGGGCCCTGGACCGCGAGCCGGGCGAGCACAAAGCGGACCTGGCCGCGCTGACCCCTTACGGCCCCTTGGCGACTCGCGAACTGCGCTGGACGGCGGCCTGACCCGCGATGCCGGGCGGGCCCCTGCCGCAGACGGCAGTACCGCCGCATTGCCCGCCGACTTCCCATGCTTTCCCGCGCCCTTATCCCTAGTAATTCGATGGGATTACTGCTATATTCGAGTCATGAAGCCCGCCAACGCACTCGCGAAGCGGCGCGCCGTCGACCAGATGCGCGTCGCCAGCGCCCTCTGTCGCTGATCCGGCACCCGCCGCACCAAGCGGCCCGCTCCGCGGCCGCATCCTCCGGTCGGCTCCCCGCGCCCTAGAGCGCCGCATGCACTCCCCCGCCGCGACCTCGTTCGCGCCTCGCCGTCGGCGTCCCCGCGAACCGCGTTACACGCCGCAGCACCGCAACCGTTCCCCACCGCGTTCACTCCCACCGCAAGGAGCATCATGTCCTCCACCGACCGCACCCGAACGTCTATATCCCGCCGCGCGATCATCGCGGCCGCACCCGTCGCCGCCACCGGCATCGCCGTCGGCGCCGCCGCGCCTGCCGCAGCGCAGTCCGGCAACCCGGCGGCGGCGCTGCACTGGTTCGACGCCACCGACGCCGCGATCACCGCGGCACCCGCCTCAGCGCAGGTCGCCAACAGCCGCACCTGGGCGATCGCCTGGCTCGCCGCCGCCCGCGCGGTGCGCCGCGTCCCCCACGGCGTCAACGCGACCCACTACCGTGAGGCCGCGCTCGCGGCGGCCGTGCACCGCGCGCTCTACGCCCTCGCCCCCACGCAGACCGGCGCGCTCGACACGGCCCTCGCCGATGCGCTCGCGCAGATCCCCGACGGCCGCGCCAAGCGCAAGGGCGTCGCGGCGGGCGTCGAGCGGGCCGACGCGCTGCTGGCCGACCGCGTCGGCGACGGCCTCGACCCGGCCTCGGTGAACCCTGCGTACACGCCGCCGACCGCGGCGCCGGGCGTCTGGCAGCCGACGCCGCCCGCGCACGGCCCGGCGCAGCAGGCGGGCACCCGTTTCGCCGTCCCGTTCGTGCTCGACAGCGCCGACCAGTTCCGCCTGGAGGCGCCGCCCGCGATCGGGACGCCGCAGTACCGGGCGGATCTCGAAGAGGTCCAGGTGTACGGCGCGCTGAACGGCAGTGCGCGCACGCAGGAGCAGACCGACACCGCGCAGTTCTGGCTCGGCAGCTCGTTCGTGCTCTACAACCCGGTGCTCCGGGCGGCCCTGGAGCACCACACCGGGTCGCTGCGGGACCAGGTCGAGCTCGTGGCGCTGTTCCACGTCGCCTCGGTCGACACGCAGATCGCGACCTCGGACTCGAAGTACGCGCACGTGTGGTGGCGGCCGGTCACCGCGATCGCGGGCGCGGTCGAGGACGGCGACCCCGCGACGGTCCAGGACCCGTCCTGGGCGCCGCTGCACGCCACCCCGTCGCACCCGGACTACCCGAGCGGGCACAACACGTACTCGGGTTCGGCCGAGGAGGTGCTGACCCAGCTCGTGGGCGACGGTCCCGGTGCGGCCTATACGATCCCGAGCCCGACCGCGCCGGGCGTCACGCGCACGTACACGACCTGGCACCCGCTCACCGCGGAAAACGTCGACGCGCGCGTGTGGTCGGGCATCCACTCCCGGTCCGCGGACCTCGCCGGGGTCGAGCTGAGCCGGAACGTCGCGGCATACGTCCTGACCAGGGCCGGCGACCTGCTCGCCTAGGGCTTCGCTCCAGAGGAGACGGGCGCTCCGGCCGCGTTGTCCACGCGGCCGGAGCGCCCGGTCTCGTGCACGGTCCAGGACATATTGACATTTGCCTATCTATTGACAGGCAAACGCTCGCACGGTAGGTTTGCTTCACTTCCCTCGAAATCCATTGAGAAGCCGCGACCCGGCGGCGCTCCCGCAGCAGCACGAATGAAGGCCGAGCTCTCGGCCCTCATTGGGAGCGCTCCATCCATCCGGCTCGCGACGCGCAAGACCTCGCAGTATTGGCGAAGACCCCCGGCCCCCGGCTCGTCGGCGGGTCTTCGCCGTGTTCTACCTCAAAGCTTCGTCGAGGATGTACCGCTCGGCGTCCAGCAGCCGCAGGTCCCGCGCCGGGCGGCGCAGGTGTCCCTTCTCGACGATCCGCTCGAACGCGGGGTCGCCCGCCTGGGCCATCCGCCGGATGCCCTCGATGTGGTCCACGATCCGCTTGCGGATCACCTTGATGAACCGCTGGCGGTCCCGGTCGGAGAGCCCGTACGCGTCGGCGAACATCCGCAGCCGCCGCGCCCGGTCGGGCTTCTTCCAGCCCAGCGTGATCGAGTCCCGGTCGGTGAAGATCGGCACCCAGGTCCAGGCCGCGTACGCGACGTCGTAGATCCGCGCACCGGGGCTCGCCAGGTCGAAGTCGATGAGCGAGAGCGTCCCGTCCGGCCGCCAGACCACGTTGTGCGGCGCGGCGTCGTGGTGGCAGATGACCTCGGTGTCCGGCGGCGGCGGCCCGAACGACCGCCACGTCGCGCCCTGCGGCGGCCGGAAACCGTACTGCGCGTCGTGGAACATCCGCAGCATCTTCGCGACCGCGCTCATGGTCTCGTCGGTCGTCCAGTGCGGCGCCAGCGGGTACTTCCCCGGCTCGCCCTCGACGAACGAGAGCACCTCCCGCGCGTGCTCGTCGATGCCCAGGACCCGGGGCGCGCCCGTGAAACCGGCGCCGTCCAGGTGCCGCAGCAGCGCGTGCACCGCGGGCGTCCAGGGTCCCGTGTTCCGGCGGACCGTATCGCCCAGCCGGACGACCGTGCTCGTGTTACCGCCGATCAGCGGAATCTCGTCTTGGCTCACCGGTCCCCGCAGTGCCTGCCGTCTTCGTTAAGGGGTTTGTCAGGACTCGGCGCCATCGACAATCGCATCGACGAACGCTCCGACTTCGAACGGGGCCAGGTCGTCCGGCCCCTCCCCGAGTCCGACCAGCTTAACCGGTACCCCCAACTGCCGCTGAACCGCGATCACGATCCCGCCCTTGGCGGAGCCGTCGAGTTTGGTGAGCACGATGCCGGTGACGTCGCAGACCTCGCCGAAGACCTTCGCCTGCTGCAGGCCGTTCTGGCCGGTCGTGGCGTCGAGCACCAGCAGCGTCTCCGCGACCGGGCCCTGCTTCTCGATGACCCGCTTGACCTTCCCGAGCTCGTCCATCAGCCCGGCCTTGTTCTGCAGGCGGCCCGCGGTGTCGATCAGGACGACATCGGCGCCCTCCTCGGCACCGGCCTTCACCGCGTCGAACGCGACCGAAGCGGGGTCGGCGCCCTCGCCGCGGCGCACCACCTTCGCGCCCACGCGCGAACCCCAGGTCTCCAACTGCTCGGCGGCCGCCGCACGGAACGTGTCCGCCGCGCCCATGAGCACCGTCTGCCCTTCGGCGATGAGCACCCGGGCCACGCGGCCGCAGGTCGTGGTCTTGCCCGAGCCGTTGACGCCGACCATCATGATCACGGCCGGGCCCTCACCCGAGGGCGAGACGGTCGCGATCGAGCGGTCGAGCTCGGGTTCGAGAACGGCGGTGAGCTCGGCCTTCAAGAGGCGGCGCAGCTCCTCGGGGTCGCGCGTGCCGAGGACCTTCACGCGCTCGCGCAGGCGCTCGACCACGTGGGTCGTGTCGGCGATGCCCACGTCGGCGGTCAGCAGGGTCTCCTCGACCTCGTCCCACACGTCGTCGTCGAGCTTGTCGCTCGCCAGCAGCGCCAGCAGGCCCTTCCCGAGCGCGTTGTTCGAGCGCGCCAGGCGCGACCGCAGCCGCACCAAACGGCCTTCGACGGGCTCGGGCGTCTCGATGCTCGGCGCAGCGGGCTTCGGCGCCTCAGCTTTCGACTCAGCCTGCTTCGGGGCCTCGACCTGCGGTTCCTCAACGGGAGCCTCGACGGCCGACTTCGAACGCGAAGCGCGAACGCCGAACGCGACGCCGACGGCGGCCGCGATCACGACGACGGCCGCGACCAGCCAGATCCACAGGTTGTCCACAGGGAAATCCTCCACCAGAGCTTCGAGCGCACGGATGCGACCGGGCAGCCGCACACGTGCAACCACTGTACTGGCAGGGGCTCAGTCCTCTTCGCGGGAGAACTTCTGGCTGATGACCTGCGTGACACCCGCGCGCATCGTCACGCCGTACAGCGCGTCGCCGATCTCCATAGTGCGCTTCTGGTGCGTGATGATGAGCAGCTGCGAGTTCTCCTGCAGCTGCCGCAGCAGGTCCAGCAGGCGGCCGAGGTTCACGTCGTCGAGCGCCGCCTCCACCTCGTCCATCAGGTAGAACGGGCTGGGACGGGCGCGGAAGATCGCGACCAGCAGCGCCAGCGCGGTCAGCGACCGCTCGCCGCCCGACAGCAGCGAGAGCCGCTTGACCTTCTTGCCGGGCGGGCGGGCCTCGACCTCGACGCCGGTGTGCAGCAGGTCGTCGGGGTCGGTGAGCAGGATGCGGCCCTCGCCGCCGGGGAAGACGGTCTGGAAGACGTTCTCGAACTCGCGGGCGGTGTCCGCGAAGGCCTCGGCGAAGACCTGCTGGATGCGGTCGTCCACTTCCTTGACCACGGTGGTGAGGTCGGCGCGGGTCTTCTTGACGTCCTCGAGCTGCTCGTTGAGGAACTTGTAGCGCTCCTCGAGGGCCGCGAACTCTTCGAGCGCGAGCGGGTTGACCTTGCCGAGGAGCTTGAGTTCGCGTTCGCCGCGCGCGGCGCGCTTCTCCATGGTGGCGCGGTCGAACTCGTACGGCTCGGGTTCGGGCTTGCCCTTCTCCATCGCGGCGTTGACCTCTTCGGCGCTGGGCGGCACGGGCTGGTCGGGGCCGTACTCGGCGAGGAGGGTCTCGATGTCGACGCCGAACTCGGCCCCGGCCTTCTCTTCGAGCTGCTCGATGCGCAGGCGCTGCTCGGCGCGGGCGACCTCGTCGCGGTGGGCGGCCGAGGTGATGCGTTCGAGCTCGGCGGCCGTGGCCCCGGCGCGGGTGCGCAGGTCGGCGAGGGCGGCTTCGCGGCGGGCCTGCTCGGCGGCGATCGAGTCGCGTTCGATCGCGGCGGCCTCGAGGGAGTCGGTGAGCTGGACGCCGGCGTTCTCTGCGGCTTCGGCGACGAGCGCGGCGACTTTCGCGCCGCGCGCGCGGGCGGCGCGGCGGGCCTCGGCGCGGGCGCGGGAGGCGCGCTCGGACTGGGCCTGGCGGGCGAGGGCGTCGGCGCGTCCGGCGAGCGCGGAGGCGCGCTCTTCGGCGGTGCGGACGGAGAGCCGGGTCTCCATCTCGTTCTGGCGGGCGGCGTCGAGCGCGCGGGAGAGGACGTCGCGCTCGTCGGTGGAGGGCTCCTCGATCGCGGGGAGCGATTCGAGTTCCTCAAGGCGCGCTTCGAGGTCGGTGAGTCCGGCGGTGTCTGTCTCGCGGGCGGCCTGGGCGCGGTCCTTGGCCTGCTGGAGGCGGGCGACCTCGGCTTCGGCGCTGCGGGCGGCGGCGCCGAGTTCGGCGAGGCGGCGGGCGACGACGCTGTGCGCGGCCTCGGCCTGGCGCTGCGCGGTGCGCACTTCCTCGGCGGCGGCTTCGGCTTCGGCGTGGGCTTCCTTGGCGGCCTCGAACTGCTCGCGCAGCTGTGCCGCAAGGGATTCGGAGCCGAGTTTGCGGTCGCGGGCCTCGTCGACGGCGGCCTGGATCTCGATGTAGGACTGGGCCTTCGCGGAGCCGCCGAAGGCTTCGGCCGCACCGAGCACGTCCCCGTCGCGGGTGACGGCGGTGAGCTGCGGGTGGGCGTCCACGATGGCGCGGGCGGCGTCGAGGTCGTCGGCGACGCACATCCCTGCGAGCACGGACCGCACGGTGGAGGCGAGTTCGGCCGGGGCGGCGACGGTGTCGGCGACGGTCTTCAGGCCGGCTGGGACCTCCACATGGGACTGCGATCCGGCGATCAAGAATGCCGCCTGACCGCCGTCCTCGTCGCGGAGCAGCTTCAAGGCGGCTGCGGCGCTGGCGGGGTTGGTGACGGCGATGGCGTCGGCGAGGCGGCCGAGCGCGGCGGCGAGCACCGCTTCGTAGCCGGGTTCGACGGTGAGGAGGGCGGCGACCGAACCCAGGACGCCGGGCACGGCGTCGGCTCGGGCGAGCAGCGCGGCGGCGCCGTCCTTGCGGCGCAAGCCGACAGCGAGGGCTTCCTCGCGGGCGGCCCACTGCGAGGCCTCGCGGTCGGCCTCGCGTTCGGCGGCCTGGAGGCGGTCCGCTTCGGCCTTGGCTGCGGCGACGCGGGCCTTCGCTTCGGCGACGGCCTCGTCGAACTCGGCGTTCGACTCGACGGTCTCGTTCTCGGCGTCGGCTTCGGCGTGCGCCTCGGCGGCGGCTTCGGCGCGCTCGCGGGCCTCGGCGAGCGCGATGCTGGCGCGCTCGAGCTCTTCGGCCGCGGCGGCGGTGCGGGTCTGGAGGGAGTCGACCTTGCCGCGCAAGGTGGCGAGGGCTTCGCGGCGCTCGGCGGCGGCCTTCACGGCGGTGACGATGCGCTGCTCGGCGTCGGCAAGCGCGGTCTCGGTCTCCTCGCGGGCCTCCACTGCGGACGAGAGCCGCTCGGAGTCCTCCGCGATGGACTCGCGCAGCTCGATCTCCTGCTCGCGGATGCGCTCGGCCTCGGTCTCCAGGACCTCGGGGTCGCGTCCGGCGCGGTCGTCCCCGGCGTCCTCAGAGAGGTAGCGGCGGCGTTCGGCGGCGAGCTGGGCGGTGGAGCGCAAGCGCTCGGCGACGGCCTGGAGGCGGTACCAGGTCTCCTGGAGGCGGGCCAGGCGCGGCTTGTCGGCGGCGTGCGCGGCTTCGACCTCGCCGACCTGGGCGTTGAGGCGTTCGTGCTCGTCGGCGAGGACGTCCTTGCGTTCCTTCAGGGCCTCTTCGTCGGCGAGGTCCTTGGCGATGTTGCCGCGCAGGGACGTGAGGTCGTCGGCGAGGAGGCGCAGGCGGGCCTCGCGCAGGTCCATCTGGATGGTCTGGGCGCGGCGGGCGAGCTCGGCCTGGCGGCCGAGGGGCTTGAGCTGGCGGCGCAGCTCGCCGGTGAGGTCGGCGAGGCGGTCGAGGTTGCCCTGCATGCCTTCGAGCTTGCGGAGGGCCTTCTCCTTGCGCTTGCGGTGCTTGAGGACGCCGGCCGCTTCCTCGATGAACGCGCGGCGGTCCTCGGGGCGGGCGTGCAGGTAGGAGTCGAGCTTGCCCTGGCCGACCAGGACGTGCATCTCGCGGCCGATACCGGCGTCGGAGAGGAGGTCCTGCACGTCCAGGAGGCGGCAGCGGTCGCCGTTGATCTCGTACTCGCCCTCGCCGGAGCGGAACATGCGGCGGGTGATCGAGACTTCGGAGTAGTCGATGGGGATGGCGCCGTCGGAGTTGTCGATCGTCAGCGTGACCTCGGCGCGGCCGAGCGCGGGGCGGCCCGTGGTGCCCGCGAAGATGACGTCCTCCATCTTGCCGCCGCGCAGGGACTTCGCGCCCTGCTCGCCGAGGACCCAGGCGATCGCGTCGACGACATTGGACTTCCCGGAGCCGTTCGGGCCCACGACGCAGGTGATCCCCGGTTCGAAACGCAGGGTCGTGGCCGAGGCGAAGGACTTGAAGCCCTTCAGCGTGAGGCTCTTCAGGTACAACGGTCGCTCCGGGCTGGTGTGCTGCGGTTCGGGTGCGGGACCGTCCCAGCCTACAAGGCCGCCGTCCGGGAGATCGGCATATCAAAGGCCCCAAAGGGGACGAACTGGGGAGGGACTGCCAGGGTGTGCGAGGTGGGGACATAGCAATGCGCGCCTGCTGCGAGGCAGCTGGCGCGCCGGTGTTCCGTTGTCGCGAGACGTACTTAAGTCAACGCGGGCTCTTGCAGCCGCATCAACTCCTCGACATGATCGTGCTCGATCTCGTCCTCACGGGCCCGCATCTCGGCGAGCTCGGACTCGAGGTTGCGTACTCGCGCGCGTAGCTGGACCACTTCTTCGAGCAGGCGCTTGTTGGGAGCCTGGCCGATGTGGCCGTAGAGGGCTTTCGCCATGGTTTCTCCTTGCGATCACGTCGACTGGTGGCGTTGGCGTACGCACCATGAAAACGTCGCATTTGCTGAGTGAATTTTTTTAGCCGCTGGGGCCGATTGCCCCGAGCCAGACCAGTGGAGCACGGCTCGTGAACACTGGCCGTCTCCTGACATCATCCGCCTGATCGACGGTTCTCGTCAAGCTTTGCACATGCTTTGCCCACGGAATTCGACGGGGGTCACACCCGAGAGGGGTACCCCACGCCCGATCACGCGTGAACGCGTCCGTGCACGCGCCGCGCAAACCTGATAGGGTCCCGGAAAATCCGAACATTGCACACGTAACCCCACGTGACGAGGCCGTACCCCCATGCGAAGACTCCAGGGCGGACGCCACCGCGACCGCGCCGACCACCGCCGCCGGATGCTCCTGCTCATCCCGGCGATCTTCGGCCTCACCGCGGGTGCGACCTCACTGTGGGCGCTCGGATCGCCACTCGACGGCATCGCCGCCTCGGACGACACCCCCACGTCCTCAGCCGTAGCGACCACTCAAACGGAGGACACCGCCTCCCCTGAACTCCAAGTGGACGGTGCGCCGACCGAAGCCGGCATGCGCACCCAGGAGGCCGAGGAGGTCCCCACCACCGAGGCGCCCGAGGAGACCACCGAGGCCCCGGCCGAGGAAGTGGACGACGGCGGCTCAGGCGGCGGCGAGGACCAGGCCGGAACGAGCGAGTACGCCGACGTCGAAGCCGCCGTGGCCGACCTCGTCGATGCCGAACGGGCCGAAGCCGGTTGCGGCTCATTGGAACGCGACTCCCGCCTCGACGCGGCCGCGCGCCTCCACGCCGAGGACATGGCCGCCAACGACTACTTCGACCACACCTCGCAGGACGGCCGCAGCCCCACCGACCGCGCCGCCGAGCAGGGCTACGAAGGCGGCGTCGGCGAGAACATCGCCGCGGGCTACCCCGACGCGGCGTCCGTCATGGAGGGCTGGATGAACTCCGAAGGGCACCGCGCCAACATCCTCAACTGCGACTACAGCGTGCTCGGCGTCGGCGTGGCCGACCGCGACGGCACCCTCTACTGGGTCCAGAACTTCGGGTAAGAGTCGGGCATTATCGCAGGTGGACGGCGCCTGAACCTCTTACTGTCGTCCATCCGACTCAACGCTGGACTGAATGATTACCAACAGTCATGCTGGGATGGCCGCCCGCTGAGGCGCGCATCTGGGGAGGCGACCAAAAAACCTGAAGGACGAGGTGCCAACCGTGCGTGTCATGCTGTACGACCCGAATCAGGTCTTCTCCGCCAGCATTCGACCCCTGCTCCACCGACGCGGTGACATCCCAGTCGAAGCCAGGACCGCGAAAGCGCTCGTGGCCGCGGATGTGCAGATCGACTGCTGCCTGGTCGCACTCGAAGCGGTCTCCCGGAACCGGGTCCTGACCGACTGCAAGCGACCGGTCTTCCTCATCACCGACCGCGACGACGGCTCGGTCCTCCGCAAAGCCGTCTCGGTCTCGGCCGCCGGGATAGCCAACACCCACATCATGCCCGGCGACCTGCTCGACGCCATCGACCGCGGGATGCTCAGCCCGCCCTACTACGATCCGCAGCTCCTGCGCGCGGCCCTGCAGCCCGCGCCACTGCTCGGCGAGCACGACGCACTCGAACTCGCGCACCACCTCACGCCCAGAGAGGACGACGTGCTGCGCCGCATCGTGCGCGGCGAGCCCACGGCCCAGATGGCCACGCAGATGGGCGTCTCCGTCTCCACGGTCCGCTCGCACGTCCAGAACGTGCTCGGCAAACTCGGCGTCAACTCGCGGCTCGCGGCCATCGCCTTCGCGATCAACTACGGACTCGACACGGTCAGGGAGAAGCACCCGCAGCTCAGCTAGGCATACTTGAGGGGTGCCAGAGCTTCCCGAAGTAGAGACCGTCCGCCGCGGGGTCGACGAGGCCTTCCGCGGCGGACGCATCCAGTCCGCCGAGGTCTACAACCCGCGGACCGTGCGCCGCCACGCCACCGGCATCGCCGATTTCCAGCTGAGCCTCAAGGGCCTCCAGGTCACCGGCAGCGGCCGCCGCGGCAAGTTCATGTGGCTCACGCTCGACGACGGCAGGGCGCTCGTGTGCCACCTGGGCATGAGCGGCCAGCTGCACGTCGTCACGGACGGTCGCGCGGCCCACAAGCACCTGCGCGCGAAGATCCGTTTCACCGACGACCGCGAACTGTGGTTCATCGACCAGCGCACGTTCGGCTACTGGGACCTCGCCGAACTCGACAGCGCCGCACCCGACACCGCCGTGCCGAAGACCATGGCGCACATCGCCCCCGACGTCTTCGAGGCCGAGTTCGACGCCGCATTCGCCGCCGAGCGGCTGCTGCGGCGCACCATCGAGGTGAAGAAGGCCCTGCTCGACCAGACCTGGATCAGCGGGGTCGGGAACATCTACGCCGACGAGGCGCTGTGGCGCTCCCGGCTGCGCGGCAGGCGGAGCGGCGACTCGCTCTCCAAGCGCAAAGCCGTCGAACTGCTCGGCCACGTCAAGGACGTGCTCACCGAGTCGCTCGCGGTCGGCGGCACCTCGTTCGACGAGCTGTACGTCGACGCGCGCGGCGAGGCCGGGTACTTCGCCCGCGAACTGGCGGTCTACGGCCGCGCGGGCCAGCCGTGCAACCGCTGCGGGACCGCGATCAAGCGCGAAGTCATCGGCGACCGGTCGGCGCACTACTGCCCCAAGTGCCAGAAGTAGACGGGAAGGGCGGCACCGGAGCACCGGTACCGCCCTTCCCGAAAAGTCTTACCGCTGCTTGACGCCCAGGCGCTCGGACAGCACCTGCCAAGCCAGCTTCGCGGCGATCTGCTCGGCGTCCTTCTTGGAACCGCCGGAGCCCTCGCCGAACTCCTCGCCGGCCACGACCGCCCAAGCGGTGAACTGCTTGGCGTGGTCGGGACCGGACTCGGTGATCCGGTACTCGGGCACGCCGAGGCCGGAGTCGGCGGTCAGCTCCTGGAGGCTGGTCTTCCAGTCCAGGGCAGCGCCCTGACCGGCCGCGGCCTCCATGAGCGGGTCGAAGAACAGGTGCACGACGACCTTGGCCGTCTCGATCCCGTACTGCAGGTAGACGGCGCCGAGCAGCGACTCCACCGCGTCCGCGAGGATCGAGTTCTTGCCGCGCCCGCCCGAGGTCTCCTCGCCCTTGCCGAGCAGGAGGTGCGGGCCGATACCGCCGTCGCCCATGCGACGCGCCACACCGGCCAGCGCCTTCATGTTCACCACCGACGCGCGCAGGCGCGCGAGCTGCCCTTCGGGCAGGTCGGGGTGGGTCTGGTAGAGCGCGGTGGTGACCACCAGGCTGAGCACGGAGTCCCCGAGGAACTCCAGGCGCTCATTGGTGGGCAGTCCGCCGTGCTCGTACGCGTAGGACCGGTGTGTCAGGGCGAGACGCAGCAGTTCGGGGTCGATATCTCGGACCCCGAACACCGCTTCGAAATGTTGTACTGCCTTGTCGCCCATGCGCGGGAGGACTTAGGCCTCGAGGACCTGACGGCCCCTGTACGTGCCGCAGACCTCGCAGACCTGGTGGCCGCGCTTCTTGGCGTGGCACTGCGGGCACTCGATCAACTGGATCGCGGCAGCCTTCCACTGCGACCGACGGTGCCGGGTGTTGCTGCGCGACATACGACGCTTCGGAACAGCCACTTCAGAACTCCATACCTATGTGCTTACGCTGTGCTATTTCGCTTCGCCGTCATTGCCGGCGAGTCGAAGCTTCTCCAAGCCTGCCCAACGGGGGTCCACGGTCTCGTGGACGTGGTCGTCGGGCAGTTCATCCCAGGGGACGCCGCATTCGGCGCACAATCCCGGGCAGTCAGGTCGGCACAGCGGGGTGACCGGCATAGCCAGCACCAGCGCGTCCCGGACCGCGGGCTCCAGATCGAGCAGGTCCCCCTCGAGCCGCATGATGTCATCGGCTTCTGTGGTCGCTTCGGTGACGGAGCCCTGATAAGCGTACAGCTCCTGCACCTGGACGCTGAGAGCGTCCTGCACGGGTGCGAGGCACCTCGCACACTCGCCTTCCGCGACCGCCTCGACCTGCCCGGCGGCGAGCACGCCTTCGCTGACGCCGGTGAGGTTGATGTCGAGGTCGAGGACCGCGCCCTTGGGTACCGCGTACACCGCTTCGAAGCCGTAGGCCTCGGGAGCGGGGATCTCGCGCGCGATGTGCATCATCGTGCCCGCGCCGCGCAGTTCCGCGGTGTCGAACACCAGCGGCGCAGCAGGATCCAGAGCGGTCTTCATGGGTGTATTGCGGTCCTTCGATAGGGAGGTGCGCCTCGATCGAGGCCGACCGGTAATGCTACATCAACGGCGGGACCGGCCCCAACCCAGGTGGAGGGCGGGGTGAGGCGGCAGCGGCTGCCGGCGTCGGGTGATTTCCCCGACACGGGGCCGCGAGACGCGGCGTTCCTGTCGGACCCTGCGGTGAAAATCGGCAGCAGGAGCGGCGGGGTGGTCTACCCACCCAGGGCGGGTAGACCGGTGGTCCGCTAGAGCTGCGGGAGCGGCTTCTCTTCTTCGATCGGCTCCTGCGGCGAGGGCGCGAAGGTGCCGATCTCCCGGAGGGTGTGCATCTTGTCGCGGCCGCGCTCGACGCCCGAGAGGGCGCGGTGCAGGAACTGCTCGAAGTTGGCGAGCGTCGTGTCGACGTACTCGTCGACCTCGTCGCGCAGGCGCTGCGCCTCGCCGCGGGCCTCCGCGATGATGCGGTTGCCCTCGTGCTCGGCGGAGACGGTGATCTCGTGGCGGGAGACGAGCCGCGCGTGCTCGGTCTCGCCTTCGGTGATGATCCGCTCGGCCTCGCGTTCGCCGGCGTCGATGATCTTGTCGCGCTCCTGGAGCATGGCCTCGGCGCGGCGGAGGTCGCCGGGGAGTTCGTTCTGGAGCTCTTCGAGCATGGCGATCATCTCGGCCCGGTCCACCTTGCAGGCCCGGGACATGGGAACGGCCTTGGCCTGCTCCACGTAGGCGATGATCTCTTCGATCCGGTCGAGCGCACCCACCGATTTGCTCCCGTCGATGTCAGTCATGGGGACATTGTCCCGGATGAGGGTCTGAAACGTGGCTAATCCTGCCCCAAACGCTCGATCAGTCGCGATTGGACGATTTCAGGCGCGTAGGGCGAGATGTCGCCGCCCCATTTCGCCACGTCCTTGACCATCGAGGACGACAGGAAGGAGTACAGGGGGTTGGTCGGAATGAAGACCGTCTCGATGCCTCGCAACCCGTAGTTCATTTGGGCCATCTGCAGTTCGTAGTCGAAGTCCGAGACCGCGCGGACGCCTTTGACGAGCACTCCCGCGCCGTGCTTCTGGCAGAAGTCGACGACGAGCCCTCTGAAGGACGCGATGCGCACATTGGGGATGTCCGCGGTGGTCTCGCGGAGGAGTTCCACCCGCTCCTCGACGCTGAAAAGCGCGTTCTTGGAGGCGTTGTGGAAGACCGCGACCCAGACCTCATCGTACAGCTGGGCGGCGCGTCCGAAGATGTCGAGATGACCGTAGGTCACCGGATCGAATGAACCGGGGCACACGGCGATGCGAGCTTCAGGTTTCACAGGGCGTGACCGTAGCAAAGGGCGGTGGTGCCGTAGCGACGGACGCGGTCTTCTGCGATCTTCTCGGGCCAGGGCACGGAGGCGTCCTTGCCGCCGCGTTCGACCACGACGTCGGCGTCCTCGGCGAGCCAGCCGTTCGCGACCAGCGCTTCCAGGACGTCGACTAGGCGTGCGTCGGTGACGGCGTAGGGCGGGTCGGCGAAGACGATGTCGAACGGCTCGGCCGGGGCGTTCTGGAGGGCCTTCTCGACAGGGGCGCAGATCACTTCCGCGCCGGTGACGGCGAGGTCGGCGATGTTGCGGCGCAGGAGCTTCGCGGTGAGCGCGTGCGACTCGACGAACAGGGCCGAGGAGGCGCCGCGCGAGAGCGCTTCGAGGCCGACCGCGCCGGACCCGGCGTAGAGGTCGGCGAAGCGCAGTCCGTCGAGGTCGCCGCCGGGGGCGAGCGAGTTGAACAGCGCTTCGCGGACGCGGTCGGAGGTGGGCCGGGTGCGGTCCCCCGGGGGCGTGGCGAGGCGGCGGCCCTTGAGGCTGCCGGCGATGATCCTAGTCATTTGCCACAACAATAATCCGGCCGAGCGCGAGCCGCAGGCTCGCCGCGGCGCCGTGTGCGGCGAGCGCGGTCGGTGCGAGCGGACGCTGTCGGGCGAGCCCGAGCCCGGCTGCCGCCCGCTTCGCTCAGCCCTTCTCCAGGAACTCGCCCCGGTCCTCGGCGAGGTCGTCCACCAGCGCCGCGAGGCCCGGTTCGCCCTTGAGCTCGGGGTCCGCGTCGATGAGCGCGGTCGCCTCGGCGCGGGCCGCCTCGATGATGTCCGCGTCCTTCAGCAGCGACAGGAGCTTCACGTGCGACTTCATGCCCGACTGGGCCGCGCCGAGCACGTCGCCCTCCCGGCGCTGCTCCAGGTCGAGTTCGGCCAGCGCGAACCCGTCCGTGGTCGAGGCGACCGCGTCGAGGCGTTCGCGCGACGAGGTTCCCTCGGCGGCCTCGCTCACGAGCAGGCACAGGCCCGGATGCGCGCCTCGGCCGACGCGGCCGCGGAGCTGGTGGAGCTGCGAGATCCCGAAGCGCTCGGCGTCGAGCACGACCATCGCGGTCGCGTTCGGCACGTTCACGCCGACCTCGATGACGGTGGTCGCCACGAGCACGTCGAGCTCGCCCGCCGAGTAGGCGCGCATGACCCGGTCCTTCTCGTCGGCGTCGAGGCGCCCGTGCAGGAGCCCGAGCCGCAGGCCGTTGAGCGCGCCGTTCCGCAGCTGCTCGATCACGTCGACGACGGCGAGCGGCGGGCGCTTGTCGCCGCCGTTGTTGTCTTCCGCGTCCTCTCCCCCGACCCTCGGGCAGACCACGTACGCCTGGCGTCCGGCGGCGACCTCTTCGCGGACGCGGTTCCAGGTGCGGATCATCCAGCGCTGGTCGGTGTAGGGCACGACGTGCGTGGCGATCGGGGTGCGTCCGGCCGGGAGCTCGGTGAGGCGGCTGGTCTCCAGGTCGCCGTAGACGGTCATGGCGACGGTGCGCGGGATCGGGGTGGCGGTCATGACGAGCGTGTGCGGGGTGCGTTTCGCTTTGGCGCGCAAGGCGTCGCGTTGCTCGACGCCGAAGCGGTGCTGCTCGTCGACGACGACGAAACCGAGGTCGGCGAAGTCGACGCCGTCGTAGAGGAGCGCGTGCGTGCCGATGACGATCCCGGCCGTGTTGGTCTTCACCTCGTCGAGCACGGTGCGGCGCTGCGCGGCCGTGGCGGAGCCGGTGAGGAGCGCGACGCGGGTCGCCTCGGGAGGGGCGCCGAGCTCGCCGCCCTGGGCGAGGTCGCCGAGCATCTCGACGATCGACCGGTGGTGCTGGGCGGCAAGGACTTCGGTGGGGGCGAGGAGTGCGGCCTGGCCGCCGTGGGCGACGACCTGGAGCATGGCGCGGAGCGCGACGAGGGTCTTGCCGGAGCCGACGTCGCCTTGGAGGAGGCGGTGCATCGGGTGCTCGCCCGCGAGTTCGGCGGCGATCTCGGCGCCGACCTGGCGCTGGCCTTCAGTGAGGGTGAACGGGAGCCGGGCGTCGAAGGCGTCGTGGAGGGCGCCGCCGGGGGCGTACGCGGTCGCGGCGTCACCGGCGGCCGCGGCTTTGCGGCGCACGAGGACGGCCTGCATGACCAGGGCCTCTTGCCATTTGAGGCGCTTCTTGGCCGCGCCCAGGGCTTCGTGGGAGTCGGGGCGGTGGATCTGGTGCAGGGCGGTGCCGTAACCGAGGAGGCTGAGGCGGCCGCGCAGCGAGGCCGGGAGCGGGTCGGCCGGGGCCTGGACCATGCCGAGGACGGTGTGGATGGCCTTGGCGATGTTCCAGGTCGGGAGCTCGGCGGTGGCCGGGTAGACCGGGATGAGGGACCCGGCGAACTCCTCGATCGCGCTCGAAGGGTCGGCGGCGTCCTCGGCGAGGAGCTGGTACTGCGGCGAGTTGAGCTGGAGGCGGCCGCGGAACTGCGCGACCTTGCCCGCGAACAGGCCCCAGCGTCCGGCGACGAGTTCCTTCGCGCGCCAGGACTGGTTGAAGAACGTGAGGGTGAGCGAGCGGCCGGCCTCGTCGGCGACGATCACCTCGAGGAGGTCGCGGGGTTTGCCGCCGGGCCTCGAACCACGTCCTTTGTGAGCGGAGGCTTTGGGGACGAACGATTTCTTGACGGCGGCACGGACCTGCGCGGTGACCGTGACGTCCTCGCCGATCTGGAGCGCGCCCAGGTCGGTGCGCTCGCCGCGCTGGGCGTAGCGGAACGGGTAGTGCCCGAGGAGGTCCCCCACGGTGTCGAGGCCCAGCCCTTCGCTGAGCGATGCCGCGGTCTTCTTGCCCAGGACCTCGCGCAGCCGGGTGTCCAGCCCAATGGTCATTCGGCTCCTAGCAGCAGCAGCGGTTCGTCGTCTCCGGCGGGCAGCTGCTGGATCTCCACCAGCGGCCACGCCTCACGGACATGATCGCTCAAGGCTGTGACAATCCCGGCGTTCGAACCGGCGCCGGGCAGGATCGTGAGGAGTTCGGCGCCGTCGGCGCAGAGCCGGTCGGCGAGGTCGCGGGCGGCGTCGGCGGGTTCGGCGAACGGCTGGACATCGCCGTTGACGACCGAGTTGCACCCTGAGGGGACCGCGCGGACCTCGCCTGTTCGGCAGGCTTTGATCGCCTCGCCCATCGCCGAGACGTCGTCGGCGAACTGCCGTTCGGGGTCGTGGACGGCGACGGCCGCGACGGCCTGCACGCGGGTGACGGCGTACAGCGCGGCGACCTGGCGGCCGTCGCTCCGGGCGGACTCGGCGGCGCGGTTCGCGGTGTGCGCGGCCGCATCGGTGTCGGCGAGGACGACGACGCTTGCGGCCCCGTCCGCCAGGGCAGCGGCGAGTTCGGCCCCCATGGTGGCTGCAGTCGCGGTCCGGCAGCCTTCGCTCGCAAGGAACTCGCGGAGGACGGCGGACTCGGTGACGACGACGAGAACACGGGTCGGCGCGTCCTCGTGGTGCGGGCGGCGCGCGGGCGCGGCGTGCATGCGGGCGGCGTGGGGCGCGACGGTGTCGTCGAAGCGGGTCACGGAGATGCGGTGCACGCGGCCGCGCTCGATCCCGGCCTCGATGGCCGCGCCGATGTCGTTGACGTGCACGTGGACGTTGAACGTCGTGACGTCCTTCGCGGCGCGCGAGCCGATGATGACGACCGAGTCGCCGAGCGCGGTGAGGCGGTGGCGCAGGTCGGCGGCGGCCGCGGCGTTCGCTTCCAGGAGGTACTGGACCTCGTAGCCGTAGACCTCCGAGCCGGTCTCGCGCGGCACCTCCTCGACCTCGGCGACGGCGCGCACGCGGTGGCGTTCGAGGAGGTCGAGCGCGCCGGTCGAGACCGAGCCGGTGAGGGTCTCGACGAGCGCCTCGAGGATCACGGTGAGGGCCAGGCCCCCGGCGTCGACGACCCCGGCGCGGGCGAGCGCGGGCAGCTGGCCGGGGGTGGCCGCGACCGCTTCGGCGGCGGCCTCGGCGGCGGCGCGGGCGGCCGAGACGAGGCCGAACGGGGCGGCCTTCCCTGCGGCGGTAGCGGCGGCCTCGGCGACGGTGAGGATCGTGCCCGCGGTCGGCACGGCGACGGCGGCGGTCGCGGCGTCGGTCGCCGAGCGCAGCCCGGTCGCGAAGCCCTTCGCGTCGATCTCGTCGCTGTTCCAGACGTCGGCGAGGCCGCGGAGCATCTGGGCGAGGATCACGCCGGAGTTGCCGCGGGCCGAGAGCAGCGCGCGCCCGGCGGCCTCGTCGAGGAGCGCTTCGAGGCGGAGCCCGGGCGTGCCGCCCTGGAAGGCGGCCTGGAGGGTCGCGACCATGTTCGTCGCCGTGTCCGAGTCGGCGACGGGGAACACGTTGAGCTCGTCGACGCCGCGCCGGTGGCGGGTCAACGTGTCGATGCCGCGCGCGGCCCACTCGCGCATGGTGTCTGCGTCGAGGGCCTGGCGTCCGGATTCAGGGATTTCCACCACGGGCCATGAGGATACGCCCCTGCGGCCCTGAGCGGTAGCGCAAGCGGACGGCAGGCGGAAAACGGACCGGCCCGCACGTTTCCACGTGCGGGCCGGTCGATGCCTTGATGCGCCTACGAACCGAAGCTGAGGCTGCCTCGGGTCGCTTCCAGGACCTCGACCTGGTCGGCCGTGGCCGATCCGACGAAGCCCACGTAGCCGTCGCCGCTCTCGATGACCGCGGTCATCACGGTCACGTCGCCGACGGTGAAGGTGCTGAACATCGCCGACCGGGCGTCGACCCGGTACTGGACGGCCTCGACGCCTTCAGCGGTGCCGCCCGCCCAGGTCGCGGCCAGGTTCTGCAGGTTCGTGCCGAGGTCGGGCAGCGGCACGTCCGCACCGGCGCCGATCGCGGCCGGGTCGAGCGCCCCGAAGAAGACCGTCGGGCCGGTCCCGGCCAGGATGAGCCCGGTCGGCCCGGTGAACCCGCCGGGCGGGTTCGCCGCCTCGGTCGAGCCTTCAGGAGCCAGGATGCTCAGGCCGGACGTCTCGTCGGCCACCACGGTCGCGCCGGGCACCACGGGCGCGGTGCTCTCGGCGGCGCCGCTGCTCTCGATCGTGCCGGTCTGGTCGTCGCTGCCGCCGCCGTTGTCGAGCGGGTTGAAGAGGATGAAGCCGCCGACGCCCAGCGCGAGCACGATGACCACGATCCCGGCGACGATGAGCCACATCGGGCCCTTGCCGCCCTTCTTCTTGTTCTTGCGCTGGATCGTGTCCGGCGCGCCCCACGGCTGGGCGCCGCCGCCGGAGACCGGCACGAGCTGGCCGCCCTGCGGGCCGAACTGGCCGCCGCCGAACGGCGGCTGGCCGCCCCCGCCCATCGGGGCCGAGACGGGCATGCCCGAGACCGGCATCCCGGAAGCGGGGATCGAGGACACGGGGGGCATCCCGGAGACCGGCATGCCCGAGACGGGGTAACCGCCGGAAGGGCCGAACGGGTCCGAGACCGACGGCGGAGGCGGGGACGCCTGGAACGGCTGCTGCTGCTGCGGGGGCATGCCTTGGAACGCCTGCTGCTGCGGCGCGTCGAACGGCGAGACCGGGACGCCCGGAGGCGGCCCGAACTGCTGCGGCGACGGCTGGCCGGGGCCGCCGACGTACTTGACGGTCCCGTCCTCTTCCACCGGGCCCTGCTGGCCCGACTGCGCCAAGCGCTGACTCTCCGGCGACCACGGCGGCTGCTCCTCTTGCGGAGGCTGCTCGTTCGGGCGGTACACCGGGGGCTGTTGCTGCGGCGGCTGCCAGCCGTCGGCAGGCTGCTGCGGGGTGTGGCTCATGTTCGACTCACCAAAGAAGATATGGGCATCGGCACATCATGTGTATGCGGCCAGCCTACGGGATCTGAACCCATCCTAGAGTCACCAACGGTAGCCGACCGCGGCAGCCGCCACAGCGCAGCGCCGCCGCGAATCGTCCTGGGAGGACCGACGAATCTGCGCGATCCGGGCCTACGTCTGCTTGCAGCACAGTAGGTCTTTCGATTGCGGCGCAGGTGTTCCGCCCGGGGAGGACCCGACCCTGCAAAGGGTCGGCCCGGCGGCCGGGGGCAAGGCTCCCGGCGGCTGTGGCGCAGGTCCCGCCACCTGGATGGGCGGCGGTTCGCCGGGTCCGTTAGAATTACCGGGTTGCCCGCCGTCGGGGTGGGCCGAATGAACGTCAATGCAGGAGTTTTGGATTATGTCGAGCGTGTGTGAAGTCTGCGCGAAGCGCCCTGGCTTCGGCAACAACGTCCCGTGGTCCCACAAGAAGACCCGTCGCCGTTGGAACCCGAACCTGCAGACCATCCGCATCGCGACTGGCTCCGGTGACAACAAGCGCCGCGCCAAGGTCTGCACTTCGTGCATCAAGGCCGGCAAGGTCACCCGTTAAGGGCTGACGCCGCGAAGACTTACGCCGCCGGGGCTGAGCCCCGGCGGCGCTTTGTCGTACCCGGAGTGAGGCGAAAGCCCTCCCGGTGCAAGCGCTTGACTGTCGGCCCCGGATGCGATGGTGGGACCTACCCACCCAGGGCGGGTAGGTAGGTGCGCGACGCCGGGCCCGCGCGCTACTCCTTCACGAAGTGGTCCCAGCCGGTCGGGCCGGTCCAGCGGTCGCCGTCGACCGTGACGCCTGCGCCTTCGGCGACCGCGCCGATGCGGCGCCAGCCTTCGGGGAGGAGCACGTCGGGCGGGAAGCACGCCGCCAGGGCGTGGTCCTCGCCGCCGGTGAGGAGCCAGCCGCGGGCGTCGGCGCCCAGGGCTTCGGCGGCGTTGCGCATCGGCTCGGGCACGGGCAGGGCGTCGGTGTCGACGTCGATGGCGACGCCTGAGGCGTCGGCGATGTGCCCGACGTCGGCGAGGAGGCCGTCGGAGACGTCGATCATGGCCCGCACACCCATGAGGGCAGCGTCACGTCCGGCCGGGTACGGCGGCTGCGGCCTGCGGTAGGCGCCGACGAGCGCGCCCGGCGAGCGGAAGCCGCGCGAGAGGACGTTGAGCCCGGCGGCGGCCCAGCCGATCCGGCCTGCCAGCGCGAGCACGTCCCCGGGCCGGGCTCCCGAGCGCGTGACCGGTTCGCGGCCTTCGAGGTCGCCGAGGGCGGTCACGGTGACGGTGAGGAGTTCGCCGCGGGTGGTGTCGCCGCCGATGACGGCCGCGCCGACGGCGGCGGCCTCGGTCGCCAGGCCGGAGGCGAAGCCGTCGAGCCATTCGGCGGGCAGGTCCTGCGGGGCGGCGACGGCGGCGAGGAGCGCGGTGGGCCGGGCGCCCATGGCGGCGATGTCGGCGAGGTTGGCGGCGGCGGCCTTGTGGCCGACGTCGGCGGCGGAGCACCAGTCGCGGCGGAAGTGGTTGCCTTCGACGAGCATGTCGGTGCAGGCGACGACGCGTCCGTCGGGGGCGGTGACGACGGCGGCGTCGTCGCCGGGGCCGAGCAGGACGGCGGGGGTGGTCGCGAAATGGCGCGTGAAGCGCTCGATGAGGCGGAACTCGCCGACCTCGGCGACGGTCTCACTCACGTGGGGCTCATTCCTCGGGCGTTTGAAGGTCGGTGGATGACTGGGTAATCTTCGCTCAAAGGCGATCGCGAAGCGGTCAGGCCCGCCCGTGTCGGGTCCTGCCCCACGATCCCCTTCTTGGCCGTTTCCAGAGGAGGCCTGTCTCATGGTGCAGGCGTACATCTTGGTCCAGACCGAGGTCGGCATGGCCGATCAGGTCAGCGAGGCCGTGTCACTGATCGAGGGCGTGGTCCGGGTCGACATCGTCACCGGCCCGTACGACGTGGTGGTGCTCACCGAGGCCGCCTCCGGCGAGCATCTCAGAACGCTGGTGGTGAGTAGAGTCCAGCGGGTGGCGGGCATTACCCGCACATTGACCTGTTCGATTCTCAACGCCTGAGGAGCGCGGTGGGTTCGCAGAAGAAGTCGCGGCTTCCGGCGATCGTGGCGACCGCTGTGGCGGTGCCGGTCGCGGTGGTCGCGGGCGTGCTGGTGTTCAACGCGATCGCGCCTGAGGCGGAGCCCGCGCATGAGGACCTTTCGCCGGTGGCGGTCGAGGTTCCCGCGTTGAGCGAGGAGGACGCGGTGATCTGCCTGGCGCTGACGGCGACCGCGCCCGAGACGGCGGGCGGCCTGCACGCGCGCCCGGTCGAGGGCGGCGCGGGCGCGGCGGAGTCGGTGCTGGCGTACGGCGATCCGGCGGCGGTGGCGACGTGCGGTGTCGAGCCCGTAGCGGTGGAGGACACGGCGCTGGTCTACAAGCTCAACGGGGTGTGCTGGTACTCGGACGAGGCGGGCCTGGAGTGGACGACGCTCGACCGGCAGGTGCCGGTGGGTGTGAGCGTCCCGGAGGCGAACGAGCAGCCGGTCGATGTCCTGAACGATCTTTCCACGGTGATCGGCGAGAAGGTCCCGGCGGCCGCCGAGGCGCCGACCGGGTGCGCGTGAGCGCTGCGCTGGAGCGCTCGTTCTTCGCGCGCGATTCGGTGCCGGTGGCTCCGGATCTGCTGGGCTGCACGGTGACCGCGAACGGTGTGACGGTGCGGCTGACGGAGGTCGAGGCGTACCGCGAGGACGATCCGGCCTCGCATTCCTTCCGCGGGGAGACGATGCGGACGGCGGTCATGTTCGGCCCGCCCGGGTTCCTCTACGTGTACTTCACGTACGGCATGCATTTCTGCGCGAACCTGGTGTGCGGCCCCGAGGGTTCGGGCGCGGCGGTGCTGCTGCGGGCCGGCGAGGTCGTCGACGGCCTCGATGCGGCGCGCGGGCGGCGCGGCGCGAACGTGGCGGACCGGGACCTCGCGCGGGGCCCGGCGCGCCTGGCGCAGGCGATGGGCTGGGACCGCGGGGACGACGGCCGCGACATGGTCGGCGCGGTGTTCCAGGGCGGCGGCGCCGCGGCGGTGTCGTCCGGGCCCCGCACGGGCATCACGAAGGCGGCCGACACCGCTTGGCGGTTCTGGATTCCGGGCGACCGGTTCGTGTCCCCGTACAAGCGCCACCCGAAGGCTCCGGCCGCGGACTTACTCCAGCTTGACGTCGAACTGCGGCGAGCGCATGAGGTCCCGGAACGCCTGGAGCGTCTCCTCGTGCTGGTGGACCTGGGAGTTGCGGCCGCTCTTGTGGTCGGCGGGCGTATCGAAGTAGACGATCGCCTTCAGCCGCGGGTAGTGCGCCATCTGGTAGCGGGCGGCCTGGAAGACCGCCTTCTGGTGGTCGGGGTACTGCTCCTCGTAGAACACGCCCCATTCGGCGAGCATCATCGGCTTGTCCGGGTGCTCGCGCGCGACCCAGTGGTAGAACCCGGGCCAGGCGCTCTCGCCCTTCGTCTGGTCCACGATCTCGCCGAAGTCGGACTGGCCGTCGTCGTGGAGGGACTGGCCGTAGCCGGAGAGGCCGATCCAGTCGACCACGTCCTCGCCCGGGTACAGGTCTTCATGCCAGGGCATCTCGACCCACTTGAGGTAGCCCATGTAGTTCATGACGGTCACCAGGTTGTCCACCCCGGCGCCCCGCAGGCGCTCGACGACGTACCGGTACATCGAGGCGTAGTCGGCGGCCTCCATGCCGGAGCCCTTCTCTTGGATCACGTCGTTCTCGGGCTCGTGGTGCACGGTGAAGAAGAACGGCTTGTCGAAGTTCGCCTTGATGTGCTCGGCGAGGCGGTCGAGGTAGGCGTCCACTTCCGGGTCCCCGGCGGCGATCTCGGCCCAGTTCGCCATCTGCGGCTTCCAGTTGATGAACAGGGTGCGCGGCTTGAGGGGGTCCTCGGTCAGCGCGATCTGCTCGGGGGTCGGCCACAGCCGCTCGTCCGCGCGCTCGTAGGTGTGGTAGACCTGCTGCGTCTCTTCCACAGTGGCCTCGAAGTCCAGGAGCGCCTGCTCTTTCGGCAGGCTGGTGTGCGCCGCGGGGGCGACGCCGACGAGCGCGCCGCACGTCGGGATGAGCTTCTCCCCTGTCCTGCACGTCGCGAGCTGGTCCTCGTTCTGGCCCGATTCGGGTTGCAGCGGCGGCCCTTGCGGCGAGGTCGGGTCGGCGGCCGGGAGCGCCGGGTCGGCGGACCCGGGCTGCGTCGGGGGCCCGGTCGGGCCGGTCGAAGACGGCGTTTCCGAAGACGGAGCCATAGAGGACGGCGCTTGCGAGGTCGGGTCCTGCGGCGGCACCGGGCTCGGTGAGCCGGTCGGGTCGGGCAGCGGGACGGGCGCGGTCGGCGGCACCGGGTTCACCGGCGGCACGGCCGAGATGGTGCGCAGGTTCGGGCCCGTGCCGTACTCGGCGCCCTCGAACTCCAGGTAGGCGTTGCGGTCGGGGGTCGTCACGGCGAAGCCGTAGCGGCCCGGCGCGTTGATCGCGCCGGTGACGTCGAGGACCACTTCCGTTGCGCCAGCGTCGATCTCGACCGCGTCCCACACCGCGCCGTACGGCGGGGCGGTCGCGGCGGTCAGCGAGCACAGGCAGCTGACGGGGTGCACGGAGGCGACCTCGACGGTCATGCCCTCGCTGTCGGGCGGGACGGCGACGGGCAGGCGCAGCTCGGCGGTGTGGTCGGGCCGGACCGTGGACTCGTCGACGGCGAACTGCAGGTGGGTGACGGCGATGCCGAGGTCGGCCGAGAAGCCGACGGGCAGCACCGCCGGCGACTGCGGCGCGGGGCCGGAGACCTGCGTGGCGGTGAACGAGGCGGCGAGCGGGGCGTGGTCGAAGGTGCCGTTGCCCTCCTGCCAGGCCTCGTCGACGGCGATGCCGAGGCGGTCGCCGCCGGCGCCGACGCCGTACCCGACCACGAAGCCCGCCAGCACCAGCGGGAGCACCGCCAGGACGGTCACGATGCCGCGGCCGGCCCGGAGGGGCTGGCGCTTGTCGGTGTCGCTCATCGTCCACCTTCTTCCGTCCAATGTGATCCACACTCAAATGTTGCGAATCACCATATTAGCGAACAAATTGGTTTTTACTAGTCTGCTCTCGCAAACGCAACCCCCACCCCGTTCGCGGCGCGTCCCGCGTTCGCCCGGCCGTCACCTCAAGGTCGCGTCGCTCGTTACTCAAACGAGATCCAGTGAACAAGAAAGGCCTTCGCGTTGAGGACCCCTGCCGCCCGCACGCTCGCCGATTACGGCGTCATCGTCCGCCGCTCCTGGTGGCTCATCATCGGAACGGTGGCAGCGGCGCTGGCCGCCGGGTTCGCCTACACCTCGCTGAGCGAGGAAGTGTACGAGTCCACCTCCTCGGTCCTGGTGCTGCCCACCGCGAGCGACACCGCCGTAGCGGGCGCCCGCACCGCCGGGCAGGTCAACCTCGACACCGAGGCCCAGCTCGTCAAGTCCACCGAGGTCGCCGTCGCCGCCGCCGAGGCGCTCGGCTCCGACGACCCGGACGACCTCGTCTCGCGCGTGTCAGTGACCGTGCCGCCCAACACCGCCGTCCTGGAGATCGCCTTCCGCGCCGGGACCGCCGAGGCCGCCCAGGCCGGGTCCATCGCCTTCAGCGAGGCCTACCTGGACCACCGCCGCTCCGGGGCCACCGCGTCCCTGGAGAGCGCGATCGCCACCGCCCACGTCAGTCTCGACACGGTGAAGACCGACATCGCCGCCGCCGAAAGCGAACTGTCCGGGATGGACTCGGGCGACAACGGCCGCGCCAGGCTCGAATCCGACCTCGACGCGCTGCGCCAGCAGGCCGAGGAGATCGAGGCGGAGATCGCCGCGGTCGAGGCCCAGCAGGGCGCGATCACGCCCGGCCGCGTCATCAACCAGGCCTCCGTGCCCGGGGCTCCCGTGAGCCCGAACGCGATGTTCAACCTCGCCGCCGCGCTCGGCCTCGGCCTGCCGCTCGGCCTCATCCTCGCGTGGGCCCGGCACCGCCTGGCCCGGAAAGTGGCATACCCGACCGACCTGGTCGAACGCTGCGAACTCGACGTCCTCGCCACCGTGCCCCCGGCCGTGAAGTTCCAGCGCCGCGAGGTCTTCGGCGCCTACAGCCCCGGCGGCCGGGTGTTCTCCCAGCTCCGCAATGTCGTGTCCTCGCAGCTGACGCACGACCAGCGCGTCATCGTCGTCGCCGGTGTCGCCCCCGGGCCCGCCGCGAGCGTCGTCGCCGCGAACCTCGCCACCGCGATGGCCCGCGCGGGCGACCGCGCCACCGCCGTCGCCGCCAACCCGAGCACCACCGTCGGCCTGCCGGAGCTGTTCGGCACCGACTCGGTGCCCGGCCTCGCCGACGTCTGGTCCGGCCGGGTCGACCTCGCCGAGGCGACGCAGGCCGCGCCGAGGCAGCCCAGCCTCAACGTGATCGGCCCCGGCGCCGCCGCCCGCGCCACCGGGCCCACCAGCGAAGCCGCCGCAGAGACCTTCTCGAAGCTCGCCGAAGCCGGACGGTTCGTCGTCGTCGACGCGCCGCCGCTGTCGTGCAGCGCCGACGCGCAGCTGCTCGCCGGGCACGCCGACGCCGTGATCCTCGCCGTCCAGGCCGGACGCGACGCGATCGGCGAGACCGCCGCCGCCGCGCTGGCCATGCGCCAGATCGACACGCCGCTGCTCGGCGCCGTCCTGCTCCCGCACGTGCTCGGCCCGATGAACACGGTGCCGCTGCCTGGGGCGCGGCGCGAGATTCCCAGCGCACATGAAGTGTCGCAGGACGAGACGCCCACGGACTCCCTTGAGCCCGTTGAGGATGAAGAGGCCACGACGCAGGTCATGCCGACGGTGCCAACGGCCGCGGTCGAGTCGCGATGACGCTCCTCGCGGCCGCCCGCACGGCCGGGCGCGGCCGGATCGACCCTCAGGAACGCGGGGCCCGCGAAGGGGCCTCGCTCACCTGGCTGCTCGCGGGGTTCCCGCTGTGGTGGGCGCTCGGCATGGGCGTCCTCGTCATCCCGTTCGTCGCCGCCGTCGCGGCCGTGAAGCTGGTGCGCCGCAGGTCGATCGCGGTGCCGCCCGCGTTCGGCTGGTGGCTCCTGTTCCTCCTCGCGGTCACGCTCAGCCTCGCGAACCTCGGCGTCGACCCGCCGGGCACCGTGCCCGAGACGTGGTTCTCGAGCCTGCCAGGGGCGACGTTCCGGCTCGGCTTCTACTGCTGCTGCACCCTCATCGCCCTGTGGGCGTACAACCTCATCGCCGAAGGCAAGCTCCCGCGGCAGCGGCTCATCCGGCTCCTCGGCTGGCTGTTCGTCGTCACCGTCGCGGGCGGGTTCCTCGGCACGTTCTTCGGGTCGTTCGAGTACACGTCGCCGGTAGAGGCGCTGCTGCCGAAGGCCGTCGCGAAGGACGGGTTCGTCCAGTCGCTCGTGCACCCGGCGGCCGCGCAGACCATGGACTTCCTCGGGTACGAGACGCCGCGCCCGGCCGCGCCGTGGGGCTACACCAACACGTGGGGCAACAACTTCGCGATCACCGCCGTCTGGTTCGCGGTCGCCGCGTTCTGCACGCCGCTGAAGAACAAGTGGCGGGTGGCCGCGGTCGCGCTGCTCGTCGTCTCGCTCGTGCCCGCCGTGTACTCGATGAACCGGGGCCTGTGGCTCGGCCTCGCCGCCATCGCGGTCTTCGCGGCCTTGCGGCTGCTCGTCTCCGGCAGGCCAGGCGGGATGCTCGCCCTCGCCGGGGCCGGTTGCGCCGCAGTGCTGCTCGTGGTCCTCACACCATTGGGGACGGTGGTGCAGACGCGGCTCGACAACGGGCACTCCGATGAGGGCCGGGCGTTCTCCTCCGAGCGCGCGACCGAGCTCGTGGTCGAGCACTCCCCCGTGATCGGCTTCGGGTCGACCCGCAAGACCCTCGGCTCGGGCGAGTCCATCGCGGTCGGCCCCACGCCCGAATGCCCGCGATGCGGCGGGCGCACGCTCGGCGGGAACGGCCAGCTGTGGCAGGTCATGTTCGCGCACGGCATCCTCGGCACCGTCACGTACCTCGGCTTCGCGCTCGCGGTCCTATGGCGGTTCCGGCACGACCACACCGCGGTCGGCATCGCCGGGAGCGCCGTCGTCGGGTTTTCGCTGATCACGATGTTCTACTACAACGCCCTCGTCACGCCCCTCCTGTTCACCCTGCTCAGCTACGTCCTCCTCGCCGCGGGCCGCCTGCCCGAGGTGTCACACCACGGCCCAGAGACGGAGAACCGATGAGCCGAGCCCTGAAGACCGCCGACGATCTGCGCAGGCGCGCGACCTACCTGGCGGAGGTGGTCGACCAGCTGTACCCCGGTGCGGCGCAAGGGGACGCACCGCGCCCGTACATCGTCGTGCCCGGCCGCCGCAAGCCGCGCGTGCTCATCCCGGCCGCCGACCGCAAGGTCGCCGCGGCCGCGCTGACCCGCTACGCCCGGCCCGCCGCGCGCGGCGCGCGCCTCAAGCGCGACGCCGCCGTGTGGGCGCTGCGCCTCGGCGTCGACCGGATGCTGCTGCCCCACCGGATCAAGGTCGGCGGCGCCGAAGGCATCGACGACCACCTCGCGGCGGTGCTCGGCCACGAAGTGCACCTGAGCATCCACATCGGACCGGCACGGGCGAACCGCAAGCCGGTGCTGCAGATCCTCAACGGGGACGCCGAGACCGTCGCGTTCGCGAAGCTCGGCGTCAACCCGCTCACCCGCGAGCTCGTCGAGGCCGAGACGAACGCGACCCGGCGCCTCAGCGAGTTCTGCGAGCTCAAGCTGCTGCGCGTGCCCCGGCTCCTCCACTCGGGGAACTGGAACGGCCACAACCTGATGGTGACCTCCGCGCTCCCGTCCTGGGACGCCCCGTCCGAACTCGGGCCCGCCCGCCGCACCGCCGCCATGCGCGAGCTCGCCGACGCCTGCACCACCGTGCGCTCCCCGCTCGGCGAGTCCGACTACGCCGCACGGCTCCGCGCCCGGCTGAAGGACCTCACCGACCGGGGCGAGACCGACGCGGACACGCTCCAGACCGCCGGGGAGACCCTGCTCGACCGGTACGCCGGCACCGAACTCACTTTCGGTGCGTGGCACGGCGACTGGTCGCCGTGGAACACCCGCGAGACCGAGACCCTGGTGTACCTGTGGGACCTCGAGCGGTTCGAGACCGGCGTCCCCTATGGATTCGACGCCGCCCACTACCGGCTCCAGGACCACATCGTCACGCGCGGGGCCGACCCGACCACGGCCGTGCTCGGCCTCGTCGCCGAAGCCCCTTCCGTGCTGGCGCCCATGGGCGTCGCGCCCGCCGAGGCCGAACCGACCGCGCTGCTGTACCTCGTCGACCTCGCCGCCCGCTACATGGGCGACCAGGCCGAGCAGGCCGGAGCCGCGCTCGGAGCCCTCGGCCGCTGGCTCCTGCCCACGCTGCTGCGCCACATCGCCCGCCAGCGCACCGCTTCCGAGACAGGGGGCCAGCAATGAGCCAGCGAACGCTCCGCGAGCGCATCCCCGGCCAGTTGAAGGCCGTCGTCGGGCAGTCCTCCCGCACGTTCGGGCGCCTGACGGCCTCGTCCCGCATCCTGCCCGGCCTACTCGTGTGCGGCGGCCAGCGCTGCGGCACCACGTCCCTGTACCGGGCCCTGGCCCAGCACCCGGCGATCCTGAAACCGGTGTTCCACAAGGGCGTCCACTACTTCGACACCGGTTACGACAAGGGCATGGCCTGGTACCGGGGGCACTTCCCGACGCAGGCGGCCTCGCGGCGCATCGCCGACCACACCGGGCTCGCGCCGATCGGGTTCGAGTCGAGCCCGTACTACCTGTACCACCCGCTCGCGGCCCAGCGGTTCGCGCGGGACCTGCCGGGCGTCAAGGTGATCGTGCTGGTGCGCGATCCGGTCGAGCGGGCGTGGTCGCACCACGCGCACGAGGTGGCGCGCGGGTTCGAGCCGATCGCGGACTTCGAGGAGGCCGTGGCGGCCGAGGCCGCGCGGCTCGACGGGAAAGAGGAGGCCCTGCGGGCCGATCCTTCGCTGTACGACTTCGACCACCAGCACCACGCCTACACGGCTCGGGGACGGTACACGGACTACCTTGAGCCGCTTGCGGAGCTGGTGGGCCGGGACCGGGTGCTGGTGCTCGACTCCGGGGAGTTCTTCTCCAGGCCGGAGGACGCGTTCGAGCGCGTGCTGCGGTTCCTGGGGCTGCCGTGGCTCGGGGAGTTCGCCTTCGCGCGGCACAACGCGCGCGGGCGTCCCTCCCCGATGTCCGCGGCCCTGCGGGAGCAGTTGACGGACCTGTACGGGCCCACGGACGAGCGGCTCGCGGACTGGCTCGGGAGCGTGCCGAGTTGGCGGCGCTAGCCCACAGCACTGTCGCCGCCGGGGCCGAGGAGGACAGCCGGGCGGAGCTGCGCGGGACCGCGCGCGGCGGGCTCGTGAACCTCGTCGGCGCGGCGGTCTCGGGCCTCGGGGGCCTGGCGGTCACCTGGCTTGCGGCGGTGGCGCTCTCGCCCGCTGAGGCGGGCGCGTTCTTCGCGGCGACCTCGGTGTTCCTGCTGGCGGGGGCGATCGCGCGGCTGGGGACGCCGACGGGGCTCGTGTACTGGGTGGCGCGGCTGCACCAGAACGGGCGGGACGGCGCGGTCGGGTCGGTCCTGCGGCTGGGGCTGTGGCCCGCCGCGATCGTGTCGATGGCGACGGCGTTCGGGCTGCTGCTGGCCGCGCCGATGTTCCAGAGCCCGGACCTGGTGCGGCTCATCGCGGTGTTCCTGCCCGCGTCGGTCGCGATGGAGGCGCTGCTCGCGGCGACCCGCGGATACCGGCTCATGGGGCCTTCGGTCCTCATCGACAAGCTCGGGCGCACCGTGGCGCAGCTGGCGGGGCTCGGTGCGATCGCGTTGGCGGGCACCGCTTCACCGTTCACGATCACGTTGGCGTGGGTGCTGCCGTACCTGCCCGCGGCGGTCGCGGCGGGCTGGTACCTGCTGCGCAGGCACCGCCGTTCGCGCACCGATCCGGGGTTCCCGGACCGGGTGTCGGCCAGGGCGTTCTGGGGGTTCACGGCGCCGCGTGCGGCGGCGGGCGTGGCGCAGCTGGGGCTGCAGCGGCTCGACATCATCATGGTGGCGGCGCTGGCCGGGCTGGGCCCGGCGGCGGTGTACACGGTGGCGACGCGGTTCGTGATCGTCGGGCAGATGGCGTCGGGCGCGGTCGGGCAGTCGGTGCAGCCGCGGGCCGCGGCGGCGATGGCGGCCGGGAACCCGGCGGCGGCCAGGTCGCTGTACCAGGAGTCGACGGCGTGGATCGTGGCGCTGACATGGCCGGTGTACCTGGGCGTGGGTTTGCTCGCGGACTGGTACCTGCGGCTGTTCGGCGGCGAGTACGTCAGCGGCGACGCGCGGCTGGTCGTGTGGATTCTGGTGCCCGCCATGATGATCAGCTCGGCGTGCGGGGTGGTCGACTCGATGCTGGCGATGGCCGGGAAGACCTCGTGGCAGCTGATCGACGTCTCGATTTCACTCGTCGTCAACGTGGGGTTGAACCTGGCGTTGATCCCTTCCATGGGGGTCGTCGGCGCGGCGATCGCGTGGTCGGCCGCGGTTCTGGTCAATAATTTGGTTCCACTCGCGCAACTGTGGCGCACGTTCGGCCTGCACCCGTTCGGGGCGTTGACGAGGCGGGCGCTGTTCGCGGCCGGTCTCGGATTCGGGGTCCTGCCGCTGGCGGTCGCACCGCTCGGCCCGCTGTGGACGGCGGGCGCGCTCGCCGCCGCGGGCCTCGCGTGGGGGGTGGCGCTGGTGCGCTACCGGACCAGGATCTGAATCTGAAAGGGACTTCGTGGCCAGCAACTACACCGAGGTGTTCCAGGACCCGACCGCGGTAGAGAAGTACGCCGAGCGGACGTACGCGCCGGGGACGTTCTCGTCGATCGTCTCCACCCGGCAGGCCGGGTGGCTGCGGGGGTTCGTGCCGAACGCGTTCGGGGCCAAGCCGGTCCACCACGACTTCGCGTGCGGCACCGGCCGCGTCTCGCGGATGCTCGCCGGGCTGTGCGCGGTCTCGCACGGGTACGACACCTCTGAGGCGATGCTGCAGAAGGGCCGCGAGCTGGGCACTCCCGGGTACGCGCACCTGGTGCAGCCGGGCCTGGCCGCGCCTGAGGTCGACCCGGGCCGTCCGGCGCTGGTGACGGCGTTCCGGTTCGTGCTCAACGTGGACCTGCACCTGCGGGACCAGCTGATGGACTTCGCTGCGGCGGCGCTGCCGGACGCGGACGCGGGGCTGCTGCTGGTGGAGAACCACGGCAACGCCTCGTCGCTGCGGCACCTGCGCAAGACCTTCGGGCGCCTGGACGCGAGCACGTGGTTCCAGGAGCTGTCGCACCTGGAGATGCGCGACCTCTTCGCGCGCCACGGTTTCGACCTCGTCGGCGTCCAGGGCTTCACGCTGTTCACGCAGGGCTGCTACCGCGCGCCGTGGGGCTGGGCCGCGAAGACCGCCGACGCCGCCCTGGCGTCCCCCCTCTCCAAGTGGGCCACCGACGTCGTCTACATCGCCCGCCGCCGCTGACCGCTCAGGTCAGCCCGAGGATTCGGCGCAGGACGAGTTCGATCTTCATCATTTGAAGGCTGTCGACTGCGCCGACACGCTTGACGAACCGTTCGATCGAGATTGTTCGAAGGTGTTCGCACTGGGCGTAGCTGGTGACAGGAAGGACCTCTTCGAGCTCCACGTGCGTCGGGTATTCCTTTCGCGTCCGGGATATCGGGACGACCATCGGAATGCCGAAGCGGGCCATGTCGTCGCGGGAAACGATGATCACGGGGCGCTTGTGGCCCTGCTCATGTCCGATCGGATCGCCAAGGTCGCAGAGGTAGATGTCCCCCCGGTTCACAGGATGTCGCTCCAGTCCTCGGGCTCAAGCCCATCACCGAGGGAGCTCGCAAGCAGTTCACTCTCGCGCTGGAGGTCCGCTCTGGCTGCAGCGGTGCCCATGACCGCCCGCGCCCGCGCCCAGAACTCCTCTTCCTCAGCGACATCGATGGCGCGCTCGACCGCGCCGGCCATGGTCAAGTGTCGGTGCTCGGCGAGCTTCGCGATGCGGTCGCGAAGCTCGACCGGCACCTTAATGGTAGTCATCGAACTCATACCGTGAGTATACCACCAGGGATACCATTTGGGCTATCGGCGGCGCTGGCGGTAGGCCTCGATGAGGAGGCGGGCGGCTTCGGGGACGTCGTCTCTGAGGTAGCGGCGGGCGAGGCGGCGGGGTTCGGAGAGCATCCGGAAGAGCCATTCGGTGCCGGTGCGCTGCATCCATTTGGGGGCGCGGCGGCGGTACCCGGCGATGAAGTCGATGCTGGCGCCGCAGCCGAGGAACCAGGCGCCGGGGGCGGCCGCGCGCAGGCGCACGCACACGAACTCCTGCTTGGGGAAGCCGAGGCCGACGTACACGAGGTCGGGGGCGGCGGCCTCGACGCGTTCGACGAGCGCCCGCCACTGGGATTCATCGCGGTCGAAGCCCATGGGCGGGCACCAGGCGCCGACGACCTTGAGGCCGGGGTAGCGGGCTTCGAGGAGGTCGGCGGCGCGTTCGGTGGGGCGCGCGGCGCCGTCCGGGGTGCCGCCCAGGAGGGCGATGCGCAGGCCGCGGGTGGCGGCGGCCTCCGAGAGGGACCAGACGAGGTCCGAGCCCGCGACGCGGGCCGGGAGCGATGTCCCAGCCACTTTGGAGGCCCACACTAGGGGCGCGCCATCGGCGACCACGAGGTCGCACGCGCCGATGACGGCGCGCAGCTCGCGGCTCCTGCGGGCGGCGGCGACGATGTCGACGTTCGGGGTGACGATCTGGCCGCCGCGCCCGGCTTCGAGCGCGTCGAGCACGCGCGCCACGGCCTCGGCCTCGGTGACCGGGTCGATGGCGATGCCGCCCAAGGTGATGCGGGGGGAAGGCGCGCCGCCGAGGCGGTCCGCGCGCGAAGGGCCCAAACGCTCCATGCGATCAGACGTTAGAGGTCCGCGTGCGATTTTCCGGGAAATTCGGCGACAGGGCGTGTCCCCCACCCCACCCCGGGTCGTTATACGAATCATCAAGGGGCATCTGCAGGTTTCCGAGCCCGGCTCGGATCGCGGCCCCCGAAGCAGTTGAGCACCAGGGTGAGCGAGGGATCAGTGAGCGTGAAGATCGCCGACACGGCCGAGCAGTCCGAGAACCGCGTCAAAGTGGTCTTCATCGGGGGCCTCGGACGCAGCGGCACGACGCTCCTCGAACGCCTGCTCGGCCAGCTCCCCGGCGTCGTCCCCCTCGGCGAGATCACCCACCTGTGGGAGCGGGACCTGGTCGGCAACGAGATGTGCGCCTGCGGGGCCACGTTCTCGCACTGCGAGTTCTGGCAGCGGATCGGGCAGCGCGCCTTCGGTTCCTGGGAGCAGGTCGACGTCGAGCGACTCAACGCCCTGAAAGCTACTGTGGACCGCACCCGGCACATCCCGGCGCTCGCGGCCAAGCGGCTCGCGCCCGCGCAGCACCAGCTCGTCACCGAGTACGCCGAGTACTTCGAGAAGATCTACACCGCCGCCGCGAAGGACACGCGCGCGCAGGTCGTGGTCGACTCCTCCAAGCACGCCTCGCTCGCCTACTGCCTCAGGTGGTCGCCGAAGATCGACCTGCGGGTGCTGCACGTCGTGCGCGACTCGCGCGGCGTCGCCTACTCGTGGACGAAGAAGGTCGCGCGCCCCGAGTCCCCCACGGGCGACCAGATGACCCGCTACTCCCCCGCGAAGGCCGCGATGCTGTGGAACGCGCAGAACGCTGCGTTCAGCCTCCTCGCGAGGCGCGGGGTGCCGGTGCGGCGGGTCCGGTACGAGCGCGTCATCCAGCGCCCGCGCAAGGTCATCGCCTCGCTGGGCCGCTTCTGCGGCCTGGACCTGACCGAATCGGACTACAACTTCATCGGGGACGGCTGGGCCGACCTCGGCCCGAGCCACTCGGCGGCCGGGAACCCGATGCGGTTCACCGTGGGGCGCATCCCGATCTACCCCGACGAGGCCTGGACGGCGGACCTGCCCGACGGCACCCGCCGCATGGTCTCCACCCTGACCCGGCCCCTCCTGGGCCGCTACGGCTACCTCGACGAAGAGGAGGCCCCCGTGGACGAACCTGTCTTGGAAGAGGTGATCGCCCGTGACTGACTGGCCTTCGGTGGGCGTCGTCATCCCCACGCACAACCGCCCCCAGCAGGTGCGCGCGGCGCTGCGCTCGGTGCTGACCCAGTTCTACCCCGGTGACATCGAAGTGGTGGTGGTCTTCGACCGCGCCAAAGTGGACGAAGACCTCGCCGAAGACGGCGAGCGGCCCGTGCGGGTGGTCAAGAACGACCGCACGCCCGGTCTCGCGGGGGCCCGGAACACCGGGATCACCGCGCTGGACACCGATCTCGTGGCGTTCCTCGACGACGACGACGAGTGGCTGCCCGGGAAGCTCGCCGCACAGGTGACCGCGCTCGGCACCGAGGCCGAGCTGTGTACTACCGCTATCGAGGTCGACTACCGGGGCCGGCGCAACTCGCGGCTCGCGCAGAAGACCATGGTGCGCCACGGCGACCTCCTGCGCTCGCGCATGATGATGCTGCACTCCTCGACGTTCCTGTTCCGCCGCTCGGCGCTGCTCGGCGGGCTCGGGCTCGTCGCCGAGGACGCCCCGGGGAGCCAGAACGAGGACTGGGACATGCTCCTGCGCGCCTCCAGGCGGCGCCCGATCGCGCACGTCGACGTGCCGTACGCGCTCGTCAACTGGGCCGGTTCGCACTTCGAGACCCGTTGGGACACCAAGATCTCCTCGCTGCGGTGGATACTCGACCGCCACCCCGAGATCCACGGCAGCCCCGAGGGCGCCGCGCGCGTCTACGGCCAGATCGCGTGCTGGCACGCCGCCACCGGCGACCGCAAGGAGGCCCTGCGATGGGCGCTGCGGGCGACCAAGGCGAACCCGGGCGAGCCCCGCGCGGCCGTCGCCGCCGCCGCAGCAGCGGGCATCGTCGGCGTCCCCGCCGTCATGGCCGCGCTGCACCGCAGAGGCCGCGGCATCTGACTCCAGGCCCGATAGGTGCTGGTCATACGAAAAGGCCCCGGAACCTGGCGGTTCCGGGGCCTTACGAGTTGTTCCTCAAGCGGGCCTTAGCCCTTCTTGCGGAGCTCCTCTTCGTTCTTGTGCAGGTCCTCGAGGCCACCGCACATGAAGAACGCCTGCTCGGGGAAGTGGTCGTACTCGCCCTCAGCGATCTTCTTGAAGGCCTCGACGGTCTCCTTGACGGGGACGAACGAGCCCTCGACGCCGGTGAACTGCTTCGCCGCGAACGTGTTCTGCGACAGGAAGCGCTCGATACGGCGCGCACGGCCCACGACGAGCTTGTCCTCTTCCGAGAGCTCGTCCATGCCGAGGATGGCGATGATGTCCTGCAGCTCGTTGTACTTCTGCAGGATCTGCTTCACCTGGGACGCCACCGCGTAGTGCTCCGCACCGACGACCTCGGGCTCCAGAATGCGGGAGTTCGAGGCGAGCGGGTCGATAGCCGGGTAGATGCCCTTGTCGGAGATCTTCCGCTCGAGGTTCGTCGTCGCGTCCAAGTGGGTGAACGCGGTGAACGGCGCCGGGTCGGTGTAGTCGTCCGCGGGGACGTACACGGCCTGCATCGAGGTGATGGCCTTGCCGCGCAGCGAGGTGATGCGCTCCTGGAGCTCACCCATCTCGTCCGCCAGGGTCGGCTGGTAACCCACGGCCGAGGGCATGCGGCCCAGCAGCGCGGAGGTCTCCGAACCGGCCTGCGTGAAGCGGAAGATGTTGTCGATGAAGAGCAGCACCTCCTGGTTCTTCACGTCGCGGAAGTACTCGGCCATCGTCAGGGCCGACAGGGCGACGCGGAGGCGCACCCCCGGCGGCTCGTCCATCTGGCCGTAGACCAGCGAGGTCTTCGGGAGCACCCCGGCCTCGGCCATTTCGGCGATGAGGTCGTTGCCCTCACGGGTGCGCTCGCCGACACCGGCGAACACGGAGGAACCGCCGAAGTTCTGGGCGACACGGATGATCATCTCCTGGATGAGCACCGTCTTGCCCACGCCGGCGCCGCCGAACAGGCCGATCTTGCCGCCCTTGACGTAGGGGGCGAGCAGGTCGATGGCCTTGATGCCGGTCTCCAGCATCTCGGTCTTCGGCTCCAGCAGCGCGAACGCCGGGGCGTGGCGGTGGATCTCCCAGTAGTCGTCGGCCTCGAGCGTCTCGCCCTCTTCGAGGTTGAGGCACTCACCGAGGACGTTGAAGACCTTGCCCTTGATGCCGTCGCCGACCGGGACCTTGATCTGGGCACCGGTGTCGCGCACCTCGGTGCCGCGGACCATGCCGTCGGTCGGGGCCATGCAGATGCCGCGGACCTGGTTGTCACCCAGGTGCTGGGCGACCTCCAGGGTCACGGTCTTCTTCGTGCCCGCATATTCGATGTCGACATGCAGAGCGTTGAAGATCGCCGGGATGGCGTTGCGAGGGAACTCGACGTCGACGACCGGCCCGATGACCCGTACGACGCGCCCCACTCCTTGAGTGTCAGTCATCGTTACTCTCTTCCTGCGGCGGAAAGGGCCGAGGCCCCGCCCACGATTTCGCTGATCTCCTGCGTGATCGCCGCCTGCCGCGCCGCGTTCGCGCTCCGCCGCAGGGTCTTGATCATTTCATCGGCATTGTCCGTCGCGGCCTTCATGGCCCGACGCCTCGACGCCGACTCGCTGGCCGCCGCGTCGATCAACGCCGCGTAGATACGAGTCGTCAAGTACTTCGGCAGCAGCGCGTCGAGCAGCGCCTCCGGGTTCGGCTCGAACTCGTAGTCCGGGAGGAGGACGTGCTCTTCGAGCTCTTCCTCTTCCACCTCTTCGACCTCGAGGGGAGCCAATTGCCGCGGTTCAGGGGTCTGCGTCAGCAGTGAGACGAACTTGGTGTGCACGATGTGCAGCTCGTCCACTCCGAGGATACCGTCCGCTCCCGCGTCGTCACCCTCGTCGTCGGCGCCGGACATGAACGCCGCGAGCAGCGTCCGCGTGATCTCCTGCGCGTCCGAGACCTTCGGCTGCTGGGAGAACCCGATCCAGGACTGCTCGATCTCGCGGGACCGGAACTTGTAGTACTCGACGCCCTTGCGGCCGGCGACGTACAGGATCGGCTGCTTGCCCTCTTCGGCAAGACGGGAGACCAGCTGCTCGGCCGTGCGGATGACGTTGGCGTTGTAGCCGCCGCACATCCCCTTGTCCGCCGTGACCACCAGCACGCCCGCGCGCCGCACCGCTTGACGCGGCTGCAGCAGCGGGTGGTTGATCGACGCGTTGCTCGCAAGCGAGGTCATCACGCCGGTCATGGCCCGGGCGTACGGCAGCGAAGCCGCGACCCGTTCCTGCGCCTTGGCGATCCGGCTGGTCGCGACCAGCTCCTGCGCCTTGGTGATCTTCTTGATGGACTGGGTCGACTTCAGCCGCTTGCGCAAGGTACGAAGCTGCGCTGACATGGCTAACCCTTCTTGACGCGCTTGACGGTCTCGACGTCCACGTCGCCCTCGAGGGCGTCTTCAGCGGTGTCGGTCACGTGCAGGTCGTCGGCGGTGGCCTTGAACATCTGCTTGAACTTGGCGATCGCGCGCTTGAGGGTGTCCTCGATCTCGCCAGCCACCTTCGTGTTGCCCGCGGTGAGCTGGGCGACGACGTCCTTGTGGTTGGCGCGCATGTAGGTGAGGAACTCGTTCTCGAAGCGGCGGATCTCGCCGACGGGGACGTCGTCGAGCTCGCCCGAGGTGCCCGCCCAGATCGAGATGGTCTCCTCGCCCATCGGGTACGGCTCGGCCACACCCTGCTTGAGGAGCTCGACCATGCGCAGACCGCGGTCCAGCTGGGCCCGCGACGCGGCGTCCAGGTCGGACGCGAAAGCCGCGAAGGCCTCCAGGTCGCGGTACTGGGCCAGGTCGAGGCGCAGCGAACCCGCGACGCCCTTCATGCCCTTGGTTTGGGCCGCGCCACCGACACGGGAGACGGACGTACCGACGTTGATGGCCGGACGCACACCCGAGTTGAACAGGCCCTCTTCGAGGAAGACCTGGCCGTCGGTGATCGAGATGACGTTGGTCGGGATGAACTGCGAGATGTCGCCGGCCTTGGTCTCGATGATCGGCAGACCCGTCATCGAACCCGCGCCCAGCTCGTCCGAGAGCTTCGCGCAGCGCTCGAGCAGACGCGAGTGCAAGTAGAAGACGTCGCCGGGGAAGGCCTCGCGGCCCGGGGGACGACGCAGCAGCAGCGACACCGTGCGGTACGCCTCGGCCTGCTTCGACAGGTCGTCGAAGACGATGAGGACGTGCTTGCCGCCGTACATCCAGTGCTGGCCGATGGCCGAACCGGTGTAGGGGGCCAGGTACTTCAGGCCCGCGGGCTCGTCGGCGTTGGCCGCCACGATGGTCGTGTACTCCATCGCGCCGTGCTCTTCGAGCATGCCCTTGATGCCGGCGACGGTGGAGCCCTTCTGGCCGACCGCGACGTAGATGCAGCGCAGCTGCTTGTTCGGGTCGCCGGACTCCCAGTTGGCCCGCTGGTTGATGATCGTGTCGATCGCGACCTGCGTCTTGCCGGTCTTGCGGTCGCCGATGATCAGCTGGCGCTGGCCGCGCCCGATCGGGGTCATCGCGTCGATGGCCTTGATACCGGTCTCGACCGGCTCGCCCACCGACTGGCGGTTGATGACGTTGGGGGCCTGGGCTTCGAGCTCGCGCTCGCCCTCGGCCTCGATCTCGCCCAGGTCGTCGATGGGGTTGCCCAGGGCGTCGACGACGCGGCCCAGGAACTTGTCGCCCACGGGCACGGAGAGGACCTTGCCGGTGCGCTTGACGGTCTGGCCCTCGCCGACCTTGGTGGGGTCGCCGAGGAGGACGGCGCCGATCTCGCGCACGTCGAGGTTCAGGGCCAGGCCCATCACGCCGCCCTCGAACTCCAGGAGCTCGTTGGCCATGACGGAGGGGAGGCCCTCGACGACGGCGATGCCGTCGCCTGCGGAGGTGACGGTGCCGACCTCTTCGCGGGTGATCTCCGGCCGGTACGACGAGACGTAGGCGTCGAGCGCACTGCGAATCTCGTCAGAGGAGATGGTCAATTCAGCCATCTGAACGGTTACCTTTCTGTTGTTACCGGCTGGATCAGCGTCCGGCCAAGGCTTGGCGGGCTTCGTCGAGGCGGCGCGAGACGGTACCGTCCCACAGCTCCGAGCCGACTTGCACTCGGATGCCCCCGACGATCGCGGGGTCGACCGTGACCTTGAGCGCCACCGGGCGCCCGTAGACCAGGGTCAGCTTGGCGGCGAGCTGACGCTCCCCGGCCTCGTCGAGCGGCTTCGCCACGGTCACGTAGGCCACGGCCTCGTCGCGAGCCGCCGCGGCGGTCTCGACCAGGTGGGCCAGCGAGGCGTGGAAGCTGCGCCCGCCGATGCCGAAGCACGCAGCGGACGCCAGCTTCACCGTCACCGGCTCGGCCTTGCCGTCGAGCAGCTGCTCGACGAGCGCGGCCCGGCCCTTCGGGTCGGTGCCCGAAGCGCCCAGGACCGAGGCCAGTTCGGCGTCGCCGTCGACGAGCCGCCCGAAGCGGAACAGCTCGTCTTCGACGTTCGCCAGGCTGCCGTCCGTGGCGGCGGCGAGGAGCAGGGCCGAAACGGCCAGCTGCTCGGTGCCGTCGACCAGTTCGGACGGCTTGCCCCAGCGGCCGCGCACGAGCGAGGCCACCACGTCAGCGGCGGTCGCGCCCACTTGGGCCGCGATGAGCCCGCGGACCAGGCCCTCCCGGTCGTCCGCCGTGCGGGCGGGGTCGGACAGGGCGCGACGCAGCCGAGGCTGGTCGACGAGGAACCGCGTCACTCCCAGCAGCTGATCGCCGCACTCGGTGAGCTGCTCGGCCGAGGCGCCGGAGGCAGCGGCCTCCAGCACGGCCCGGCCGGCCTCGATGCTTTCGCGTCCAGTCGTCGACATCAGCGAGCTCCGCTCGTCTCGGCCGTCTCGTCGGCGATCTGGCTGAGGAACTGGTCCACAGTCGCCGTCGTGTCGGCGTCGCCGGCGAGGCGCTGGCCGATGATCTTCCCGGCCAGGTCGACGGCGAGGTTGCCGACTTCGCTGCGCAGCTCGCGGACGAGCTGCTGGCGGGAGGCCTCGACCTGCGCGTGACCGGCCGCGATGACGCGGTTGGCCTCTTCGCGGGCGGAGACGAGGATCTCCTCCTTGGCGGCCACTGCGTCGGCACGAGCCTCGTCGCGGATCGCGGCGGCCTCTTCCTGCGCGGTGGCGAGCTTGCGGCGGTATTCCTCAAGCGTCTGATTGGCCTCTTCTTGAGCCCGCTCAGCCCGCTCGATGCCGCCTTCGATCGCGTCCACTCGTGCCTCGAAGGTCTTCTCCATCATGGGGAAGACGAACTTCATGAGCACGAAGCACAGCAGACCGAAGGCGATGGCGCCGACCAGGATCTCTTGCCAAATCGGGAAGAGAATCTGGGCGCCTCCTTCTTCGGCGGCGAGAATCATGTTCGCTCCGTGAGGTGGCTAGTTAGTTGATGAACGCGAGGACGAGGCCGAACAGGGCCAGCACCTCGACGAGGGCGAAGCCCATGAACAGCATCGGGCGGGTGATACCGGCCGACTCGGGCTGGCGCGCGGTGGCGGTGATCCACGCGGCGAAGATCAGGGCGACACCGATACCGGGGCCGATTGCGGCGAGGCCGTAACCAATGACGCTGACGGAGCCTTCCATGGCGTTTTCTCCTAGGTGTCAGCGTGGCGTGTCTATCACGCCACGATGTTGTTCAATTGCGAAAAACTGTGTGGTTTGAGGGGTGGAAGTCGGTGAGCCTCTAGTGCTCGTCCGCGAGGGACCCCTGGATGTACATGCCCGTGAGCAGAGTGAACACGTAGGCCTGCAGCAGGATGACGATGAGCTCGAACAGCGTCATGGCGATGCCCATGGCGAACGAGAAGACCGACAGCCCTTGGATGAAGACGTTGCCCGAGTTGAGCATCTCGAATCCGCCGAGGATGAACACCAGCAGGATGAGGTGGCCGGCGAACATGTTCGCGAACAGTCGCAGCGCCAGGGTGACCGGCCGCAGGATGAGGTTCTGCAGGAACTCGATCGGGATGAGCAGCGGGTAGATGAACCACGGGGCGCCCGGGGGCACGCAGGTGATCTTCAGGAAGCCGATGAACCCGTGCTTCTTGAAGCCCACGGCCATGTAGATGACCCACGACAGGACACCGAGCATCGCGGGGAACGCGATGTGGGCCATCGGGGAGACCTGGATGCCGGGCACGATGGCCCAGAAGTTCATGACGAGGATGAACAGGAACAGCGTCGCGAGGTAGGGGGCGAACTTGACGCCCTCCTTCTTGCCCATCTGGTCGATGGCGACGGTGTTGCGGATGAACCCGTACGCGGATTCAGCGATCCACTGCTTCTTGGTGGGCACGATCTGCGGCTTGCGGTACGCCCACAGGAAGAAGACGATGAGCACGGCGACGCCGAGCCAGACCGCGAAGGTGATCGTGGTGAACACGTGGGCGAGGGCGGTGTCGCTGAGACCCGTGAACCAGTCCCGGAAATCAAAGCTGTGGATGCCGGGCGGGAAGTGGGAGTCCCCTTCGGCCAGCACGGTGGCTGAGTCGGTCACGCGAGTCACGCCTCTCAGTCAGTGTCGGTCAAGTTACGGCGACATCTGCTTGATCAGCAGGTACATCCCTGCTGCAGCACCGACAAGCATCCCTACCAGGAGCCCGACTCTGGGCAGATCGAGCCACAGGTCGACGAGATATCCAAGGCCACCCCAGAAGACGATTCCGGAGACGAGGTATCCCAGCGCACGCCAGCCCATATCCGAACCGTCTGGTTGCGGCTTTTTCTCAGGGGGGTGTTTGTCGGCCATGTCGAGCTGAACTCTAACAGCTACTACACAGGAACTGCCCAGCGGGTTCGCTGAGATGAGCGCCATCTGTGCGGCGTTGTCAACCTCTAAGAAACACCGTGTGTCGCGTGGGGCGTCAAGATTTCGTCAAGAACTCTGATCGAGCTCGATGTAGGGAATCTTCGCCTTGTAGGCCCAGGCGACCTGGGTGGCGAGCCACGCGACGGCACCGCCGATCACGCCGTAGGCGAAGGGGAGCAACGCGTCGGGGACGGCGGTCTTGACGATCGTGAGGACCGTGAGGACCAGCGCCAGCTTGATCGAGTATGTGATCAAGGCCATAGGCAAAGTGAGACGCAGATCAAAGGTCTCCGCGAATGCGACCGCCACCGCAGAACCCGCGAAACCCAAGGCGGCCAAGGCTACTCCAGCTGGAGCGGCCCACGCGCCGGTCCCCCCGGCTGTGATGCCGCCGACGACCGCGGCGATGACCGCCGCGATTCCGGCGACGAGGAAGCACGGCTTCAAGAAGCCCCTGGCGTTCTTCATCAGCGCGGCTCCAATGCGGCCGCGACGGGCTTCAGCGCCGTCTCGAGCTGGTCGGCGATCTGCGCGTAGACCGCCTGCCGCATCCCCCACGGGTCGGCGAGGTCGAGCTCGGCGTACTCGCCGCGCCGCGCGTCGGCGGCGTCGACGAGGGCCTTGCCGCGCACGGCGGTGTCGCCGTCGGGCAGAGCGTCAGCGAGGTCGGCTGCCATCGGCCCGAACGAGCGGACGAGGAAGGTCTTCGCGACCGCTTCGGGGAAGCGCTCGGCGACGTACTCCAGGTGCCCGATGGTGGCGACGAGGATGAGGTCCGAGGCCTCGACGTGCTCGCGCAGCAGGTGCCGGGCCCGGTGGCCGTCGGGGTCGTAGCCGCGCGACTCGAGCTCGGTCATCGCGTTGTGCTGCATGTTCTCGCCCTCGTGGAAGGCCGAGATGCCCGCACCGTGGTTGAGCACGTCCTCGCCGGTGAGCCCGGCGAGGATGCGCTCGGACATGGGCGACCGGCAGATGTTGCCGGTGCACACGTGCAGCACGGTGAAGGGCGAGGTCACGCGGATTCCTCTTCGGCCTTCGGCTCGTCGGCGTCCGCTGCGGCCGCCTCGTCTTCCTCGGGCTCGTCGTCCTCGGGGCCCTCGCCGGGGCCGTAGCCGTCGCGGTCGAGGGTGTCGGGCACGATCTTGCGGATCTGCTCCAGGCTCAGCGCGCCCAGCCGCAGGATCTGCGGCGGGTGCGCGACGCAGTCGATGATCGTGGACGGCTGGTCGTCTTCACTCGGCCCGGCCTCCAGGTACACGGAGACGTCGGAGCCGAGCTGGGCCTTCGCGTCGGCGGCGGTCTCGGCCGGGGGCTGGCCGGTCTTGTTCGCCGAGGAGACGGCCATCGGGCCGGTCTCCTTGAGCAGCTCGATCGCGAGCGGGTGCAGCGGCATGCGCACCGCGACCGTCCCGTCGGTGTCGCCGAGGTCCCAGGTCAGGGACGGGGTGTAGGGCACCACGATGGTGAGCGGCCCGGGCCAGAACGCCTCGATGAGGTCCTTGGCGGAGTCGGGGATGTCGGAGGCGATGCCGTCGAGGGCCCGCTTCGAGCCGATGAGGACCGGCGGCGCCATGTCGCGCCCGCGGCCCTTCGCGGCGAGCAGCGCCTTGACCGCGGTGGGATTGAACGCGTCGCAGCCGATGCCGTAAACGGTGTCGGTGGGGAGTACGACGAGCCGACCGCCGGTCACGGCCCTGGCCGCGGACTTCAACCCGGTCGCGCGGTCCTTGATCTTCCTGCAATTGAACAGCCTCACGGCGACAAGCCTAGCCTTCCCGTCGCGAACCTCGGCCGCCCCGCCAGGTCGTCGTGGTCCTCGGTGTCGGTGAATCCGCTGACGTTCAGGATCTCGGGCGCGACGGTGCCATGGGTGTCGTCGTGCTCGAACCCGAACCAGCCGCCGGGTTTGAGCCAGCCCGCGGCACGTACGGCGAGCGGCTGGATCACGGCGAGGCCCGCTTCGGCGGCGTAGACGGCGCCGTGAGGGTCGAAGTCGACCTCCGGCGCGACCTCGATGTCGAAGGGGACATACGGCGGGTTCGCGGTGACGAGGTCGACCGCGCCGTCGAGTTCGGCGAGCGTCCCGGCCGCTGTCGCATCGGCGAGCACCGGGGTCGCGCCGGTCCCGGCGAGGTTCGATTCGAGCCATTCGAAGGCGTCGGGGTCGACCTCGACGGCCCACACGGTGACGTCGGGCCGCTCGGTCACGATCGCGTGCGCGACCGCCCCGGATCCCGAGCACGCGTCGATCACGGTGCCGCCCTTGGGAAGGCGCGTCAGCGCCCAGTCCACGAGCAGTTCGGTCTCGGGCCGGGGCACGAACACGCCGGGCCCGACCGCGAGCTCGCCGTAGCGGAACGCGGCCGACCCGGTCAGGTGCTGCAGCGGCTCGCGGGCGGTGCGGCGCACCACGAGCGCGTCGAACACCGCGAGCTGCGCGGCGGTCGGCGCGTCGGCGATGAGCAGCTGCGCCCGCTTGAGCCCGGAGACGTGCGCGGCCAGCAGCTCGGCGTCGACCCGCGGGGAGTGGACGCCGGCCGCTTCGAGCCGCTTCGCCGCCAAGGCGATGGCCTGGGGCCAGGTCATTACTCGGTACCGCGCGCCATGCGCTCGGCCCGGTCAGCGGCGGCGAGGGCGTCGAGCGCCTCGTCGAGCGCGCCGTCCATGACCTGGTCGAGGTTATAGGCGGTGAAGCCGACGCGGTGGTCGGTGAGCCGGTTCTGCGGGAAGTTGTACGTGCGGATGCGCTCGGAGCGGTCCGCGGTGCGCACCTGAAGCAGGCGTGCCGCACCGGCCGCAGCCGCGGCTTCCTCCTGCTGCTTGGCGAGCAGGCGGGCGCGGAGCACCTTGATCGCGGCCTCCTTGTTCTGGAGCTGGCTCTTCTCGTTCTGGCTCGTCACGACCACGCCGGTGGGCGTGTGCGTGAGGCGCACCGCGGAGTCGGTCGTGTTGACCGACTGGCCGCCGGGACCGGAAGAGCGGTAGACGTCCACGCGCACGTCGTTCATGTTCAGCTCGAAGTCGACCTCTTCGGCCTCGGGCATCACGACCACCGCGGCGGCGGAGGTGTGCACGCGGCCCTGCGACTCGGTCACGGGCACGCGCTGCACGCGGTGCACGCCGCCCTCGAACTTCATGCGCGACCACACGCCGTTGCCGCCCTCAGGGGTGCCCTTGGTGCGCACGGCGATCGAGGAGTCCTTGACGCCGCCGAGGTCGGTCGGCACCATTTCGAGGGTCTCGACGGTCCAGCCCTGGCGCTCGAAGTACCGCAGGTACATGCGCAGGAGGTCCCCGGCGAACAGGCCGGACTCCTCGCCGCCCGCGCCCGCCTTGATCTCGATGATGACGTCCTTCGAGTCGTCGGGGTCGCGCGGGACCAGCAGTTCGGCCAGCTTCTCCTCCAGGACCGGGATGCGCTTGCGCAGGCTCTCGGCCTCCTCCGCGAAGTCCGAGTCCTCCTTCGCCAACTCCTCGGCGGTCTCGAGGTCGTCCTTCGCGGTGGCGATGTCCTCGGCGGTCTTCGCGATCGGCGAGAGCTCGGCGTACCGCCGGCCGACACGCCGGGCCTGCGCCTGGTCGGCGTGCAGCGCCGGGTCGCCCATCTGGACCTCGAGGTCCTTGTACTCGGCGAGCAGCGATTGCAGGCGGTTGTCGGCAGCGGTAGTCATTGCGGTTCCTTCGAATGAGCCTTGCGAGCAGTCAACTGATACGAAAAACGCAGCGCCCGCGTCAATAGACACGAGCGCTGCGCGGCAAAGCTACTTGGCAGCCTGAGCGGCCTTCTCCTGCGTCTTGGCGTAGCGGGCCTTGAACTTGGCCACGCGACCGCCGGTGTCGAGGATGCGCTGCTTACCGGTGTAGAACGGGTGGCACTTGTTGCAGGTCGCAGCCTGGATCTTGCCACTGGCCACCGTCGACCGGGTGGTGAACGCGTTCCCGCAGGAGCAGGTCACCTCGGTGACGACGTACTGGGGGTGGATCCCGTCTTTCATGACTTCCCTTTCGTATCGGTCGCCGGGTCGGCCGAAACCGTGAACCGGAACCGCATCAGGCCCGCGAGCGGGCGCTAGTGGGGTGCGCGACCTGCGCACCAGCTACCTATGTTAAGGCGTGAGGCCGCTCTCAACCAGGGCGGCCTCACGTCTCACACGATTACTCGCCGGGCGTGTTCTTGACGATCTGCATCAGGAACTCGGCGTTCGTCTGCGTCTTCTTCAACCGGTCGATCAGCAGGTCGATCGCCTGCTGCGGGTCGAGCGACGACAGGACCCGGCGGAGCTTCAGCATCACTGCCTGCTCCTCGGGGCTCATCATGAGCTCGTCCTTGCGGGTGCTCGACTGGTGCACGTCGATCGCGGGCCACGTGCGCTTCTCGGAGATCTTGCGGTCGAGCTTGAGCTCGGCGTTACCCGTGCCCTTGAACTCTTCGAAGATCACCGTGTCGCCCATGGAGCCGGTCTCGACCAGCGCCGTGCCGATGATGGTCAGCGACCCGCCGTGCTCGATGTTCCGCGCCGCGCCGAGGAAGCGCTTCGGCGGGTACAGCGCCGTCGAGTCGATACCACCGGACAGAATGCGGCCGGAAGCGGGCGACGAGTTGTTGTACGCGCGGCCCAGTCGCGTGATCGAGTCGAGCAGCACGACCACGTCGTGGCCGAGCTCGACCAGGCGCTTGGCGCGCTCGATCGCGAGCTCGGCGACCGTGGTGTGGTCCGACGGCGGGCGGTCGAAGGTCGAGGCGATGACCTCGCCCTTCACCGAACGCTGCATGTCGGTGACCTCTTCGGGCCGCTCGTCCGCGAGGACCACCATGAGGTGGCACTCGGGGTTGTTCGTGGTGATCGCGTTGGCGATCGCCTGCAGCACCATCGTCTTACCGGCCTTCGGCGGGGAGACGATGAGGGCGCGCTGGCCCTTGCCGATCGGAGCGACGAGGTCGATGACGCGGGTGGTGATCGCGTTCGGCTCGGTCTCCAGGCGCAGGCGCTCCTGCGGGTAGAGCGGCGTGAGCTTGTAGAACTCGTCGCGCTTCTTCGCGTCGTCGGGGCTCATCCCGTTGACGGTGTCGAGGCGGACCAGCGGGTTGTACTTCTCGCGGCGCTGCTGCTGCTGCTTGCCGCCCTGGCCGTTCGTCTCCTCGCCGCCACCGCGGCTGGGCTTGACGGCGCCGGTGATGGCGTCGCCGCGGCGCAGGCGGTACTTGCGGACCTGCGACATCGAGACGTACACGTCGTCCGGGCCGGCGAGGTAGCCGGTGGTGCGGATGAACGCGTAGTTGTCGAGGATGTCGAGGATGCCGGCGACGGGCACGAGCTGCTCGTCGTTCTGGACGCCGCCGCCGGTGTTGCCACCGCGCTCGGGCGACTCGTCGCGCCCGCCGCGCTGGCGGCGGTCGGAGCGGTCGCGGCGCTTGCGGCGGCGGTTGTCGCCGTCGCCGTCGCGGGGACCGCGGTCGTCGTAACCGTCGTCCTCGTTGCGGCGCTCGCGGGTCTCGGTGCGGGCCTCGGACTGCTCCGAACGCTCGGCGCGCTCAATGCGCTCCGGGCGGTCCTCGCGGCGGCCGTTCTCGCGACCGCCTTCGCGGTTCTCGCGTCCGCGTTCGCGGCTCCGACGGCGCTGCGGACGGTCCTCATCGGACTCGATGGTCGCAACGGACGACGACTGGGCTTCGGGCTCAACGGCTTCGGTCTGACGCTCTTCACGGCGACGCGGCTGCGGCGGACCGGCCGGGCGGGTCGCCCGGCGGGCGGCGGTGCCGCCCTTGGCCTCTGCACTCTCGGAGCCGTTGTCGGCGGGCGCGGCGTCGACTGTGGTCGACGGGGCCTCGGCGATGGGCGTTTGGTCAGAGTCAGGCACTGGCGGGGCCTCCTTTTCCGCGCTGGCACCGCCGGGCTGCGAGCCCGCATCCTGCCGTTCCTGGATGGCGGCGATCAGCTCGCTCTTGCGCATCCGGCCAACGCCGGTGATGCCGAGCGATTGCGCCATCTGCTGGAGCTCGGGCATCAGCATAGAGGCCAGACCGGTTCCTGCCCGACGGCGCTTCTTGGCTTCCGGAATCTCTTCCGCAGCCGAAGCCTCATCGCTCATCCGGTCCGACGTCGTGCCGGTGGTGTCGCTCAATGGATTCCTTCCCTGGCGGAACTTCGAAGTGGATTCGAGGAGTTTCCGCGTCTTTCAAATAGCCGCAATGCCGATGTTCTGGTCTGCGTCCCGCCATCGCTTCGGCCGCTTCCGGTCACGACGTGACCTCGGCGGTTGGAAGACGACAGTTGACACTGGGTGCAACACCCCTGGGCTGTCCGCTGAGCAGACGGTCCTGATCGTGGTGAGCAGCCTCTGGGCCTGCGACTGGACAGCTTGCGATGAATGATCGTGCACGGTGAGACACGTGATTGCGATCTCCGCTGATTGCGATCCTCGCCTTTGCGATCCGATCCGGGCGGAGGCCCGGCGCCACAAGCGGACAGCGACTGTTCCTTGGTCGAAACCGTGCCATGCCACGCTGGAGCTATGCAAAGTCACAAATCCATGGTTGAGGGTGATGACCCAAACAAGAGATCAGGCGTGCGCTGGATGCGCCGCAGCTGTTGTGACCACAAGCATAAGCAAGGCTTCGAGCAGTCACGACACCGGGTGGTCGTCTAACTGGAATGGTAGCGCACTCTTCCCATTCTCAACAACGGACCCGAGGATCACTCGTTCGGGGAGGTCGCGACCTGTACGGCACCGTCGGCGACTTCCAGGCGCATGGCCTCGAAACCGGCGGGGACTTCGGGGACGCGCGCGTCGTCGACCGTTAGTGCGAGCACCGTGGGACCCGCACCGGAGATCGCGGCTGCGATTCCAGCGGAGCGCAATGCCCTCAACAAATGGGTGCTTTCCGGCATTCCCTTGGCCCGGTACGACTGGTGCAGCCGGTCGTCAGTGGCGTCGAATAGGCGCGACGGGTGGTGCGTGATCGCAGCGGCGAGCAGCGCGGAGCGGGAGAGGTTGAACACCGCGTCGGTGTGCGGGACCTTCTCGGGCAGGGCCGCACGGGCGACCGAGGTCAGGCCCCTGGACTGCGGCACGAACACCCACGGGTGGACGCGCGGCGACGGGTCGAGGCTGATCGCCTTCGCGCCGTCCCCTGTGGAGTAGGCAATGGTGAAGCCGCCGAGGAGGCACGGGGCGACGTTGTCCGGGTGGCCCTCGATCTCGCTGGCCAGGGCCAGTTTCTGCGCGCGGGTCATGCCCGCACCGGCGAGGGCGTCGGCGAGCATGATGCCCGCGACGATCGCCGCCGACGAGGAACCGAGACCGCGCGCGTGCGGGATGCGGTTGCGGCACTTGACCTTCAGGCCCGGGGCCGAGAGACCGAGGTGCTTGAAGGTGCGCAGCATCGTGGCGGCCACGAGGTGGCGTTCGTCGAGGGGCACGGTGCCCTCGCCTTCACCCTGGACTTCCACGGTGACGGCGGTGCCGCTCGTGGCCTCGGCCGTGACCTCGTCGCAGAGGTCGAGGGCGAGGCCGAGCGAGTCGAAGCCGGGGCCGAGGTTGGCGGAGGTGGCCGGGACCCGCACGGTGGCGCGGGGCCCGCCCTCGGCGACGCTTGCGGAGCTGTAACTTTGCAGAGCGAAGGCCTCCAACTAAAGACCCAGGGCAGTAGCGGTCTTGACCACGTCCACGGGCACGGTGTGCGGCTGCGGCGCGGTGGAGACGGCCCAGTCGGGGTCCTTGAGCCCGTTGCCGGTGACGGTGCAGACGATCGTCTGTCCCTTCTCGACCCAACCGGCTTCGGCCTGCTTGAGGAGCCCGGCGACCGAGGCGGCCGAGGCGAGCTCGACGAAGACGCCTTCAGAACGGGCGAGGAGCATGTACGCGGCGTGGATCTCGCGGTCGGTGGCGGCGATGATGTCGCCGTTCGACTCCTTCTTGGCGTCGAGCGCCTTCGTCCACGAGGCCGGGTTGCCGATGCGGATGGCGGTGGCGATGGTCTGCGGGTGCTCCACGACGTGGCCGTCGACGATCGGGGCCGAGCCGGCGGCCTGGACGCCGAGCATCCGGGGCAGCTTCTTCGAGTTGCCCGCGGCGTGGTCCTCGTTGTAGCCCAGCCAGTACGCGGTGATGTTGCCCGCGTTGCCGACCGGGAGGCAGTGGATGTCCGGGGCGTCGCCGAGGACCTGCACGACCTCGTACGCGGCGGTCTTCTGCCCGAGGATGCGGTTGTAGTTCAGGTGGTTGACGAGCGTCACCGGGTACTCGGCGGCGAGCTTGTCGGCGATGGCGAGGCAGTCGTCGAAGTTGCCGTCGACCTGGAGCACCTTCGCGCCGTGGACGAGCGCCTGGGCGAGCTTGCCGAGGGCGATCTTCCCGGCCGGGATCAGCACCGCGCACGTGATGCCCGCGCGGGCGGCGTAGGCGGCGGCCGAAGCGGAGGTGTTGCCCGTGGAGGCGCAGATGACGGCCTTCGAGCCGTCCTCGACGGCCTTCGAGACCGCGAGCGTCATGCCGCGGTCCTTGAAGGAGCCGGTCGGGTTCAGGCCCTCGACCTTCAGGTAGACGTCGCAGCCGGTCTTCGCGGAGAGGACCGGGGCGGGCAGCAGCGGGGTGCCGCCCTCCTGCAGGGTGACCACGGGGGTGGCGTCGGTGACCGGGAGCCGGTCGCGGAATTCCTCGATGAGGCCGCGCCACCCCGGGCGCCCGCTTGGCGAAGCTTGCGAGCCATAAATTGGCACAGTGCCAGTGGACATGGCGTCCTATTCTCCTTCGACGCGCATGACGGAGGTGACTTGGTGCACCGAGGTCAGTTGCGACAGTTCCTCCACGGTGTCCGACAACTGCTTGTCGGCGGCCGTGTGGGTGACGACTACAAGCCGGGCCTCGTCGCCCTGGCCGGATTGATGCACGGTGGCGAGGCTGACGCCGTGGTGGGCGAAGGTGGCCGCCACGCGGGCGAGCACGCCGGGCTCGTCGACCACGTCGAGGCTGACGTGGTACCTGGTGCGGGCCTCGCCGATGGGTTTCACCGGCAGGTCCTGGTAGGCGGCCTCGGGCGGGAAGGCGGTGATCCCGCCGCGCTTGTTGCGCGCCACGGCCACGATATCGCCGAGCACGGCCGACGCGGTCTCGGTGCCGCCCGCTCCCGCTCCGTAGAACATGAGGCGCCCGGCGGACTCGGCCTCGACGAACACGGCGTTGTACGCGCCGTTGACGTTCGCGAGCGGGTGGGTCGCCGGGATCATCGCCGGGTGGACGCGCACGGACACGCCGTCGGCCTCCCGGGTGGCGATACACAGCGGCTTGACGACGCGGCCCTGGGCGGCGGCCGACGCGATGTCGGCGGCGGAGACGTCCCGGATGCCCTCGCGGTAGACGTCGCCGAGGTCGATGTGCGTGTGGAACGCGAGCGACGCGATGAGCGCGGCCTTCGCGGCGGCGTCGTAGTTGTCGACGTCGGCGGTCGGGTCGGCCTCGGCGTACCCGAGCTCGGTGGCCTCGCTGAGGGCCTCCTCGAACGCGGCGCCGGTCTGCGACATCTGGCTGAGGATGTAGTTCGTGGTGCCGTTGACGATGCCGAGCACGCGGTTGATCGTGTCGCCGTGCAGCGACTCGCGCAGCGGGCGCATCAGCGGGATCGCGGCAGCGGCGGCGGCCTCGTAGTAGAGGTCCGCGCCGCCCGCCTTCGCGGCGGCCGACAGGGCCGGGCCGTCCTCGGCGAGCAGGGCCTTGTTCGCGGTCACGACCGACTTGCCCTCGGCCAGCGCGGTAGTGATCCAGGTGCGGGCGGGCTCGATGCCCCCGGCGACCTCGACGACGATGTCCACGTCGGGCCGTTTGACGAGGCTGAGCGCGTCGGTGGTGAAGAGTTCCTTCTCCACGGGCAGGTGGGAGCGGTCGCGGTCGAGGCGGCGCACGGCGATGCCGACGATCTCGACGGGCTCCCCTACTCGGGACGCCAGCTCCTCCCCGCGCGTTCGCATGAGGCGCACGACTTCACTGCCGACGTTGCCGCATCCGAGTAGCGCGAGTTTCATCGCTGGTGTTCCTCTTCCTAGTTGGGTTGGCGCCTAGCCGAGATCGAGGCGAAGCAGGTCGTCTACGGTCTCGCGCGCCACGATCACGCGGGCCTCGCCGTTCCGGACGGCGACGACCGGCGGGCGGGGCACGTGGTTGTAGTTCGAGCCCATGGAGCGGCAGTAGGCGCCGGTTCCAGGGACTGCGATCAGGTCGCCCGGCGCGACGTCGGCCGGGAGGAATTCATCTTTAACAACAATGTCGCCTGCTTCGCAATGCTTTCCCACTACTCGGGCGAGTGCGGGCGTCGCGTCGGAGGAACGTGAGGCGAGCGTCGCGGAGTAGGTGGCGTCGTAGAGCGCGGTGCGGATGTTGTCGCTGATGCCGCCGTCGACGGAGACGTAGAGGCGGGCGGCGTCTCCGGCGAGGGTGACGGGCTTGACGGTGCCGACCTCGTAGAGGGTGAACATGGTCGGGCCGATGAGGCTGCGTCCGGGTTCGATGGAGAGGCGCGGGACGTCGATGCCTGCGGCGGCGCACTCTTCGTCGACGATCTTGCGCAGGGACGCGGCGATGTCGGCGGGCGGCTGCGGGTCGTCCTGGCTGGTGTAGGCCATGCCGAAGCCGCCGCCGAGGTCCATCTCGGGGATCTCGATTTCGAAGTCGGACTGGAGTTTGGCGTGGAGGCGGGCGACGCGGGCGGCGGAGATCTCGAACGCGGAGGTGTCGAAGATCTGGGAGCCGATGTGGGAGTGGAGGCCGAGGAGTTCGAGGTGCGGGGCGTTCACTACGCGGCTGGCGGCCTCGTAGGCGGCGCCTCCGGCGAGGGAGAAGCCGAACTTCTGGTCCTCGTGGGCGGTGGCGATGAACTCGTGGGTGTGGGCCTCGACGCCGACATTGACGCGGATCATCACGTTCGGGCGCTTGCCGAGTTCGGCGGCGAGGGCTTCGAGGCGGTCGATCTCGGTGAAGGAGTCGGCGACGATGCGGCCGACGCCGATCTCGACGGCCTGGCGCAGTTCGGCGAGCGACTTGTTGTTGCCGTGGAGGCCGAGCCGGGCGGGGTCGAGCCCGGCGGCGAGGGCGACGGCGAGTTCACCGGCGGTGCAGACGTCGACGAAGAGGCCTTCTTCGGCGGCGGCGCGGAGCACGGCCTTGGAGCAGAACGCCTTGGAGGCGTAGAAGACGTCGGCGCCGTCGAAGGCCTCGATCCAGGCGCGGCAGCGGGCGCGGAAGTCGTCTTCGTCGAAGACGTACGCGGGCGTGCCGTACTCGGCGGCGAGCTGCTCTACGGAGAGGCCGCCGATGTGCAGCACGCCGTCCTCGGCGCGTTCGACGTTCGAAGCCCACAGCTGCGGGAGCAGCGTGTTGACATCCTCGGGGACGCCGAGCCAGCCGGGGCGCAGCGCGGAGTAGTCGAAGTCGCCGTGCAGTGCGCCGGCTTCGTGGGTCCGCATTACATGCGCTCCGGAGCGGAGACGCCGAGCAGGCCGAGCGCGTTGGCGAGGACGACGCGGGTGGCGTCGACCAGCCAGAGGCGGGCCTGGTTGACCGGGGTGGTCTCCTCATCGGGGAAGGGCAGGACGCGGCAGTCGTGCTGGAACCGGTGGTAGGCGGCGGCGAGCTCTTCGGCGTACCGGGCGATCCGGTGCGGTTCGCGCAGCTCGGCGGCGGTGGCGACGACGGCCGGGAACTCGGCGAGGGCCTTGAGCAGGTCGGATTCGCGCGGGTGGTCCAGGAGCGACGGGTCGTAGGCCTCGGCCTTGTCGACATTGCGCTCGGCGGCGTTGCGGAGCACGCCGGAGGTCCGGGCGTGCGCGTACTGCACGTAGTAGACCGGGTTGTCGTTGCCGTGCTTGGTCCACAGGTCGATGTCGATGTCGATCGTCGAGTCCGAGGAGTAGCGGGCGAGGACGTACCGGGCGGCGTCGACGCCGATGGCCTCGACGATGTCGTTGAGGGTGATGACGTTGCCGTACCGCTTGCCCATGCGGACGGGCTGGCCGTCCTTGAGCAGGTTGACCATCTGGCCGATGAGGATCTCGAGCGTGCCGGGCTTGTCGCCGAAGGCCTGGCTCATGGCCTGCATGCGGCCGACGTAGCCGTGGTGGTCGGCGCCGAGCATGAGCACGAGCTTCTCGAAGCCGCGCTCGCGCTTGTCGAGGTAGTAGGCGCAGTCGGCGGCGAAGTAGGTCCACTCGCCGTTGGACTTCTTGAGCGCCCGGTCCTTGTCGTCGCCGAAGACGGTGGTGCGCAGGAATACCGCGCCTTCGGACTCGAAGATGTGGCCCTGCTCGTCGAGGCGCGCGACGGCGGCGTCGAGCTCGCCCTTGTCGTGCAGGTCCTTCTCGTTGAAGTACACGTCGAAGTGGGTGCCGAAGTTGTCGAGGTCCCGCTTGATCTCGGTGAACATCAGCTCGACGCCGACCTCGTGGAAGACCGCCTGCGGGTCGTCGTCTTCGAGCGCGTCGGGCCGGGCCTTGAGCACGGCCTGGGCGATGTCGCCGATGTACTCGCCGGCGTAGCCGTTCTCGGGGGTCGGCTCGCCCTTGGCGCTGGCGAGGAGCGACGCGGCGAAGTTGTTGACCTGCACGCCCGCGTCGTTGAAGTAGTACTCGGCGGTGACCTTCGCGCCGGAGGCGCGCATGACCCGGGCCAGCGCGTCGCCGACGGCGGCCCAGCGGGTGCCGCCGACGTGGACGGGCCCGGTCGGGTTCGCGGACACGAACTCGAGGTTGATGTGCTGATCGGCCATGGAGGCGTTGTCGCCGTAGGACGGCCCGGCGGCGACGATCTTCCCGGCGATCTCGCCTGCGGCGGCCGCGTCGAGGGTGATGTTCAGGAAGCCGGGTCCGGCGAGCTCGACCTTGGCGATGCCGTCGGTGGCGGCGAGGTGCTCGGCGATCTTCTCGGCGAGCGCGCGCGGGTTCGTGCCGGCCTTCTTGGCGGTCTGCAGCGCGATGTTGGAGGCGTAGTCGCCGTGCTTGGGGTCCCTGGGTCGCTCCACCGCCGTCTGGGCGGGCAGTACGGCGGCGTCGAGGTTCAAAGCCTCGAACGCGGCGCGCGTAGCGGACAGCACTTTCTCTGCGAGCGTCTCAGGAGTCACCCGGTAATCGTAGACGCCGCGGTTCGACGCGCGCGAGTGAGAAACGACCTTGTGGCCTGCACCGGTAGGTTGCTTGAGTGCAACCACGACGGAAGGCCTCGAACATGCGCCCGCTTCGCAACCGCTGGACCGCCCTCGCCGCCGCTCTCGCGCTCAGTGCGCTGGCGGGCTGCACGCCCGGGTCGGGCGCGGACGGGGACGGTTCGGCCGCCGCCGAGCCGACCGGCGGCGCGGCGCAGACCCAGATGGAGGGTGTGGAGAGCTTCTACGGCGAGTACGGGGACTACGTCACCGTCATGGCCGCGATCCAGGACGGGAAGACCACCGCCGAAGAGCTGGAGTACCCGTTCGTGGCGCAGCAGGAGCACGTGGACACGCTGAACACCTGGGACGGCCAGAACCCGGTCTACGACCTGCAGCCGCCTGCGGGCGGGAACCACCTGTCGGCGTGGCAGACGTGCACCGGCTCGGTCTACGACGGGCCGATCGCCGACGGCAACGCCGTGCACTCGATGGAGCACGGCGCGGTGTGGCTGACGTACGACCCCGAGCTCGTGGAGCAGGCCGACATCGACGCGCTGGCGCTGCTGGTCAACGCCCGCGACTACTCGCTCATGAGCCCGTACCCGGGCCAGGGGGTCGCGGTGTCGCTGCAGTCGTGGGGGAACCGGTACCGGACCGAGGACGTGTCCGATCCGAAGATCGGCGAGTACCTGGACACGTACGTGCTGAACGAGCGGTTCAACCCGGAGCCGAACGCGACCTGTTCGGCCGGTGTGACGGCCACCGCCCCGTAGGCGGGTCGCGGGGGGCCGGTTCGAGGCGCGCTCTAAGGGAGTGCCCCGGATCGACCGGGTAAGGTGGCGTACGCGAGTGGACTTCATACCGGGCCCTCCCGGCTCCGCTCCGGCTCATCCCGACCTCGACGAATAAGGCTCTCCCCGCGATATGGCATCGAAGAAGCAGACCGCCAGCAAGGGCTCCGGCAAGAGCACCGGCAAAGGCGCAGTCGTTGAAAAAGGCCCGGCCGGCAGGAAAGACGCCGCCAAGGGCGACAGCAAGGGCGGCCTGAGCAAGTCCTCGGCGTCCGCGAACGCCGCCCGCAGGGGCCGCGCCGTCCAGGTCAAGCAGCCGAAGCCGTGGGGTCTCATCTTCACGTTCACCGGCGTCGGCGTCGTCGCGCTCGGCCTGATCGGGGCCGCCGTGTTCGTCGTGTGGGACCGGAGCCAGCCGCCGGAAGGCGTCACCGACTTCTACGGCGAGTACGCCAACTACTCCGAGGTCACCGAGGCCCTCCAGGACGGCGACGTCAAGGAGGAGGACCTCGAGAACCCCTGGGTCGTGCAGCAGACCCACATCGACGGCGAAGACCCGACGGCCGTGCCCGAGTACGAGATCTCCCCGCCCGCGGGCGGCGACCACCTCAGCCAGTGGCAGAACTGCACCGGCTCGGTCTACGACGCGGAGATCGCCGAGGGCAACGCCGTCCACTCCCTCGAGCACGGCGCGGTCTGGGTGACCTACGACCCCGCGCTCGTCGACGGCGACGGCATCGCGGTGCTCGCTGAGAAGGTCAACGGCCGCGACTACTCGCTGATGAGCCCGTACCCGGAGATGGGCGTGGCCGTCTCGGTGCAGGCCTGGGGCGTCCAGTACCAGACCGACGACGTCAACGACCCGAAGATCGACGAGTTCATGGACTTCTACATCCAGAACGCCGACAACGCGGCCGAGGCGAACGCGACGTGCACCAGCGACCTGACCACGACCCTCGCCGACCAGCAGATGCCGACCGGCTGACCGACGCGAACCTTTCGGGGCGACGCTCGTTAGGCAAGTAGTACCGCGGGCGCTTCCGCACGGGGAGCGCCCGCCAGAAGAAGAGGACGACGAATGAGCCGCTTGTGGCGGATGCCCGCAGTGCTGGTCGCGATCACCGCTGTGCTGATGCTCGCCGCAGGTCTCGCGGTCGGCTGGGTCGCGGGCACTTCCGCGCCCGGCAACGACTCGGTCGAGGCCGGGTTCGCGCGCGACATGCAGACCCACCACCAGCAGGCCGTCGAGATGGCCATGTACGAGTGGCAGAACGGCTCCGACCCGGCGCTGAAGACGATCGCGTACGACATCGTGACGACGCAGAGCGCCGAGATCGGCATGTACCGCTCGTGGCTGCGCGACTGGGGCGTCCAGCTCTCCTCGGGCGAGCCGATGGCGTGGGCGGGCGAGGAGCACGCCCACGACAGCGAGGACAACGGCGGGCTCATGCCCGGCATGGCCACCGACGAGCAGATGGCCGAGTTCAAGACCCTCACCGGGGCCGAAGCTGACGTGATGTTCGCCGATCTGATGATCGACCACCACATCGGCGGCGTCGACATGGCGAAGGCCGCGCTCGAACGCAGCGACAACGCGCTCGTGGTCGACGCGGCCCGGCGCACGATCAACCTGCAGCAGGCCGAGATCGAGAACCTCGAGAACCACCGCGACAACGTCCTGAACGCCGTCGAAGGGTAGGGACCGCGCTGTGAGCCAGGACCAGTGGGGGCCTCGATACGGCGACCCGGCGCACCCGACCACGGGGGAACTCCCCCGGGTCGGCGACGGCCGCACCGACGAGCAGCGCACGATCCAGGTGGACACCGTCGCCGAAGCCCCGCCCCGCTCCGAGTCGCGCTCGCGGTACCGCTACAGCTGGGAGACCTCCGCACCGCGCGACTACTCCGAGCCCCGTTACGGCGCAACGGAACCGCCCCAGGCCTACTCGCAGCCCTCGGCGCCCCGCCACAGCTCCGAACCCGGGTTCAACAACTGGTCGGTCCCCCGCGTCGGCCGCGAAAGCTCGGCCTCCGGCCTCACCGGCGAGCACTCCCGCCCGAGCCTGAGCGGCTACCGCCCGGGCGACACCGCCCAGTTCGCGCGCGTCGGCGACGGTATGCGCGGCTCGGTCGGCCCCGTCTCCGTCCAGGTCGACCACGTCCGCGTGGACAACGGCATCAACGGCGACACCACGCTGCTCCCCACCGCGAACTTCATGCGCCCCAAGGGCGAAGAGCTCCCGCCTGCCGAGCAGGCGGTCCAGCCCGAGCCCGGCACCGGCTCCATGCCCGCCATGCGCCACCAGATCGGCCCCGACTGGACCCAGACGCCGCTGCGCCTCCTCGCCGCGGCCGTCGTCGCCACCGCCGTCCTCGGCGCCTCCGCCGCCAGCCTCATCACGATCGGCAACTGGATCAACCCTTAGCGGCTGTCGTACCCGTGCGGGACCATGGAGGGGTCGAGAGGAGCCCGCCATGCCGACCTGGGACGACGTAGTGGCCATCGCAACCCGCCTGCCCGAAGTCGAAGTGACGACGAGCTGGCAGACCCCTTCCCTCAAGGTCAAAGGCAGGTTCTTCGCCCGCCTCCGCACCGAGGCCGAAGGCGGCTTCGCCATCGTCTGCGACCCCGCCGAGAAAGCCGCCCTCCTCGCCTCCGCCGACCCCGCCTTCTTCACCACGCCCCACTACGACGGCTACGCCATGATCCTCATCGACCTCGACACGATCGACACCAAACGCCTCACCGAAATGATCGAAGACGCCTGGCTCCTCAAAGCCCCGGTCCGCCTCCGCAAAGCCTACGAGCAGCAGCAGTGAAAAGGGCCCGACCGCTCGCGCGGTCGGGCCCTGATCCGTTGTCTGGCTTAGACGATGATGCCTGCGCCCACCGTGCGGTTGTCGGCTTCGTCGATGATGATGAAGCCGCCGGTGGCGCGGTTGCGGCGGTAGTCGTCGCAGAGGAGCGGCTTCGTCGTGCGGAGCGTGACGCGGCCGATCTCGTTGAGCCCCAGCTCGGTCGCGGTCTCGTCGCGGTGGAGCGTGTTGACGTCGAGCTGGTACTGGACGTCCTTGACGATCGCGCGCACGTCAGCGGTGGTGTGCTTGATGGCGTACTTGCCGCGGAGCTTGAGCGGCCGGGACTCGTCCATCCAGCAGACCATCGCCTCGATGTCCTGGGAGACTCGGGCCTGGTTGCCCGGGCGGCAGAGCATGTCGCCGCGGGAGACGTCGAGCTCGTCCTCCAGGCGCACGGTGACGCTCAAGGGCGGGAAGGCCTCTTCGAGCGGGCCGTCGGCGGTCTCGATCGACGCGATGCGCGAGGTGAAGCCGCTGGGCAGCACCATGACCTCGTCGCCGGGCTTCATGACGCCGGAGGCGACCTGGCCCGCGTAGCCGCGGAAGTCGTGGTTGTCGCTGGAGTGCGGCCGGATCACGTGCTGGACCGGGAAGCGCACGTCCACGAGGTTGCGGTCCGAGGCGATGTGGACCTTCTCCAGGTGGTGGAGGAGGCTCGGGCCGTTGAACCACGGCATGTTCTCGGAGCGGTTGACCACGTTGTCGCCCTTGAGGGCCGAGATCGGGATGACCGTCAGGTCCGGCACCTCGAGCTTCGTGGCGAACGCGGAGAACTCGTTCTCGATCTTCTTGAAGACGGCCTCGTCGTAGTCGACGAGGTCCATCTTGTTGACGCACAGGACCATGTGCGGCACGCGCAGCAGCGAGCACAGGAACGCGTGGCGGCGCGACTGCTCCACGAGGCCCTTGCGGGCGTCGACGAGGATCAGCGCGAGGTCGGCGGTCGAGGCGCCGGTGACCATGTTGCGCGTGTACTGGATGTGGCCGGGCGTGTCGGCGATGATGAACTTGCGTTCGGGCGTGGAGAAGTACCGGTACGCGACGTCGATGGTGATGCCCTGCTCGCGCTCCGAGCGGAGCCCGTCGGTGAGCAGCGCGAGGTCGGTGTACTCGTCGCCGCGGCCGGCCGAGACGGCCTCGACGGCGTCCCACTGGTCGTCGAAGAGCGCCTTCGAGTCGAACAGGAGGCGGCCGATGAGCGTTGACTTGCCGTCGTCCACCGAACCGGCCGTGGCGAAGCGCAGCAGCTCGTGCGTGTCCTCGCGGGGGGTCAGGGTGTCCGTCATTAGAAGTAGCCTTCCCGTTTCCGGTCTTCCATCGCGGCCTCGGAGGTCTTGTCGTCGCCGCGGGTCGCGCCGCGCTCGGTGATGCGCGTGGCGGCGACCTCGTCGATGATCTCGTCGATCGTGGTGGCGTCCGACCGGACGGCGCCGGTCAGGTTCGCGTCGCCGACGGTGCGGTAGCGGACCTTCTCGGAGAAGACCTCCTCGCCCTCGCGCGGCTGGATGAACTCGTTGACGGCGAAGAGCATGCCGCCGCGGTCCACGACCTCGCGCTCGGAGGCGAAGTACACCTCGGGGAGCGGGATGTTCTCGGAGCCGATGTAGCGCCACACGTCGAGCTCGGTCCAGTTCGACAGCGGGAACACGCGGATCTGCTCGCCCGGGTGGACCCGGCCGTTGTACAGGTTCCACAGCTCGGGGCGCTGGTTCTTGGGGTCCCACTGGCCGAAGTCGTCGCGGAAGGAGAACACGCGCTCCTTGGCGCGGGCCTTCTCCTCGTCGCGTCGGGCGCCGCCGAACAGGGCGTCGAACTGGTACTTCTCGGCCGCTTCCAGGAGCACGGGGGTCTGGATGCGGTTGCGGGTGCCGTCCGGCGGTTCCACGACCATGCCGCGGTCGATCGCGTCCTGGACGGAGGCGACGATGAGCTGGACGCCGGTCTCGGCGACGCGGCGGTCGCGGTAGTCGATGACCTCCGCGAAGTTCTGGCCGGTGTCGACGTGCATGACCGGGAACGGGATCGGCGCGGGCGCGAAGGCCTTCTGCGCCAGGTGCAGCATGACGATGGAGTCCTTGCCGCCGGAGAAGAGCAGCACGGGCCGCTGACAGGTGGCCGCGACTTCACGGAAGATGAAGATCGCCTCGGCCTCCAGCGCGGCGATGTGGCTGATGCGGTAGTCGCTCACCGGCGCAATGCTCCTCTCGGCAGACCCCGTTCGGGGGTGTTCGGTTGTCGTCGTATCCGGTCGGGGACCGGGTGGTCAGTTCGTCCCTCTGATGGCCTCGAGCGCGGGCCCGGCCAGGTCGGGGCGGCAGACCAGCAGGTCCGGCAGGTACGGGTCGGCATTGTTGTACTGCAGCGGGGCGCCATCGATCCGCGTGGCGTGCCAGCCGGAGGCGAGGGCCACCCCTACGGGAGCGGCGGAGTCCCACTCGAACTGCCCGCCGGCGTGCACATAGGCGTCAACTGTACCGGCGACCACGGCCATGACCTTGGCACCGGCGGAGCCCATCGGCACGAGTTCCGCGCCCAGCGCGGCGGCGACGGCCTCGGCTTCGGCCGGTGGTCTGGTGCGGGACACGGCAATACGCGGCTTGCCCTCCCTCGGGGCGGGGACGGCGTAGACCTCATCGGTGCGCAACGTCACACCCTGCGCAGGAAGCGCTACAGCGGAAGCGGTCAGCCCGAGCCCGCGCTGCCAAAGGGCAACGTGCACGGCCCAGTCGTCCCGGCCTTCCTCGGAGTACTCACGAGTCCCATCAAGTGGATCGATGATCCAGACCCGGTCGGCGCCGAGCCTCGCGGTCCCGATCCGCCCGGACTCACCCTTGCCTTCCTCAGACAAGACAGCATCCCCGGAACGGTCGGAGGCAACCCGGCCAAGCAGGTAGTCGTTGGCCTGCGAATCCCCGGCAGCCTTGAGCGCCTTGGGGTCCGCGAACCCCAACTCCGCCCTGAGCTTAAGCAGCAACTCCCCCGCCCCAGCCGCCAGCTCAGCCGCGAAAGCGACATCAGCAGCAGAAGCGGCTTCAGGGGTAGCAGTGGGAACTCCGGTCACCGAACCAGTGGTCGCCGAGGCGGAGTCAGGGGCGTCAGACATGCCCGCCAGTCTACGCTGCAGCCCAACCCCGCCCAAATATTGGGCCACCCAATCCCAACATACAGAACCCCTCGCATTTCACGACGCCGAGCCCCTTGCGGTGAAATGCGCGGCCCGTCTCATTTGCGCGAACCCAATAGACTCTCGGACCGTGAGCGCCGCATAGCCCCTTGTGTCGCTCCTACCCCGAGGAGTTTCAATGGTCGGAGCAATCCCTGGCCCCGAGGAGTCCCGCGAACGCCTAGCGGCGTGGAAGGGCAAGATCGACCAGCTCGCCGCCGATACGCAGGCAATGAGCGATCGGATGCAGGACCTCCGGGTCACGATGTCGGACCCGAACCACATGGTCACCGTGACCGTCGACTCGACCGGGACCCTGCTCGACCTCCAGCTCTCCGAACGCAGCCGCCGCGTCGAACTCCAGTTCGTCTCGCAGGCGATCATGGACACCATCCGCGCCGCCAAAGCCCAAGTCGCCGAGCAGGCCAAGGAGATCATCGAGACCACCCTCGGCGAGGACTCAGCCGCCGGCCGCGCCATCGCCGAGCGGGTCCGCAACCAGCTCATGCCGCCCGCCGCACCCGAAGAGCGGTGGTAGCCATGGGGAACGGATTCACAGTCGACCCCGAGGAACTGCGCGCCCACGCCGGTCACCTCGAAGAACTGAAGGGCCGCTTCGACGCGGTCATGAACGCCAGCACGCACATCGAGCAGGACGACGAAGCCTACGGGCTGCTCTGCGGCTGGATCTCCGGATGCCTGGAGCAGCGCCACCAGGACCAGGACAGGGTCACCTCCTACCTGGCCGAGAACTTCACCATCGCCGCCAACTCCCTGCGCGCCTGCGCCGACGACTACGAGACCAGCGACTCCGAATCACAAGGAGCGTTCTCCGAACTCGAAGGCCGGATGGGGGTCTAAGCAATGTCGGACAACTCATTGATCGCCCCGGTCCAATCAGACCGGCACGCCTACGACGGCGCCGGACTCGTCGAGGGCTACTTCGACATGGTCGCCGCCTTCAAATCCGACGGCTGGGTGGACGACGCCCTCGGCGTCTCCGGCTTCGCCCTCGAAGTCGTCGGCTCGGTCCTCGACCCCTTCAGCGCCCTGTTCGCCAACGGCATCGGCTGGGCCATGGAGTATTTCGAGCCCCTCCGCGAGATGCTCGAAGAACTCACCGGCAAGGCCGACGTGGTCATGTCCCACGCCCAGACCTGGACCAACATGTCCAGCGAACTCAAGTCCATCGCCGAAGACCTGACCTCGTTCCTCGCCACCGACATGCCCGGCTGGAGCGGCGACGCCGCCGACTCCTACCAGGCCCTCATGGCGCACAACGTGAACGCGGCCAACGCCATGAGCGCGACCGCAGAAGCCCTCGCCGCCGCCACCGAAGGCGCCGGAGGACTAGTCCAAGTCACGCACGACCTCGTCCGCGACCTCATCGCCGAACTGGTCGCCCACGTCATCGTCTGGGCCATCGAAGCGATCTTCGTGGTCACCCTCCCGATCATCGCCGCCCAGATCGTCGCGGCCGTCGTGAAGTGGGCCGGGATCATCCTCGGCTACGGCATGGCCCTCGTCCAGAGCCTCCAGAACCTCAAAGCACTCCTGGGGCTCTGATTCCGATGCGACGAACCCTGAAACTCCTCCTGCTCCTCGGCATCACCTTCATGCTCGCCAAAGACAAAGACGGCGGCGGCACCCCCGGCGGCCCCGACGACAACACTGTCGACCCGAACACCGGCAAACCCAAGACCGACGACCAGCGCAAGAAGGACTCCACCTACAACGGCACCAGCGCCCAAGAAGACTTCGAGGGCGTCCTAAAAGCCGGAGACACCGAAAGCCAAGCCGGCCGCGCCGAAGACCAGGGGACCGAAACCCAGGACCCCGATAGCGGAGACCAGACGGACCCTCCGACTCAAGATTCCAAGGTGGAACCAACCGGCAATCTTGAGAACGACTTCGACGCCCTGCCTGACGGCAAGAGCAAGCACGTCAAGACGGTCGAGTCGGAAGCCGAGCTGCGGGAGTTCTTCGACAGCTGGACGGACGGCGCTACTCAGGTTCCGGGTTCTCCTCCGAAGATCCCCGAGCGCTTCAAACTGCCCGACGGCACGATGGTCCAGTGGCGGACTTCCTCGGCCTCAGGCGGGGCTACCATCGACATCGTTACTCCCGGGTCCGGAATGCGGAAGGTGCACCTTGAATAGGGATCAGATCGAGCGGGCGAAAATGGAGATCCTCACCCGTGGATTGGACGATTGGGTGCAAGTCGCGGAGGCCAGCGAAGTCGTACGCGAGGTCGTCTACGGACCGAGACTGCTCGAAGGATTCCCTGCCGAGGAGGAAGGCCGAACTCAGGCACGCCTTGTCGAGCTTCGCGAGCACTGGCTCGCCGAGCAGGAGAAGAGCACCTTTCCGCACCTCATCGAGACGGTGAAATCCTTGGTCCGGACCGGAATGGTGGATATCGGAGAGCTCGGCGAAGCCCCCGGATTCACTGCATGGGAAGGAACCCTGCCAGAAATCGAAGCCCGGATCGACGCAGTCGCAAGGGCCGCCAAATTCCCTCTGTTCCTCGAATCACCAATGTTGTTCTGGCTGCGCAATACTGCGGCTGGAAATTACGCAGCCGAACAGGGTTAAACCCAACGATCGATCGCTGATCGATCTTGAATACGCTCCCAAGTCGGCCACCGATCTCGATGAACCCAGATGAAACCTTTAGCCTACTGGCAGACTGGGAAGAATGATCACAATCGACGTCGCAGGATCGACGGTACGCAGCGTGTCGAGCACGTTGCCGGTGTCGTTCACCATGAGCAACGGATCGATATTCACCATCGAATCAGACATCCGGCTGTCGAAGTCGGGACCAACGGTATTCCAGGATTCGAAGTCGGGGTCGGGACTCACGGAAGGCGATCTTGACGAAGATGGCCTCCGCGAGGCTGTGCGCAGATTCCTGCGCTAGAAAATGGCAGGAAACTACGCAGCAAAGGTCGAGGATCTCGTCGAGAGCTACTGCAGGCGGATTCCGCCCGCCTACGAAGCGGGCGTGCGCAGCGCCTTCTCGGTCGGAGAATGGGGGCTTGCTGCCGCCGAGCTCGCGAGCGCGCTTGTCGCCGGGCGAGTCGTCGTTGCCCCCGACGACAAGGTGCTCTTTCAAGAACTTCTCGCCAAGATCGAACTCGCCCCGGACACAGCGAGCGACATCGCAGACCAACTGCTTGTAGCGAATCCGAGGCACGGTGGGGACGCTGGACGACAGTAACGGCATCGATTTGATCGGTCGGCGTGCGCTGGGCGTCAAGGTGCTGGCATATGCAGATGCAAGGTCCGGAGCCTCCGGCTTCTCACCAGATTCGTATGTGCTGATCCTTGCGGGTGCGGCATCGCTGACCTTCACCTCGGCTACCGACTGGACGCTTCGAGTCGAGCAGGGCACCTGGCCAGGGCTTCCTACCTGGGCCTGGCCGCCCGTGAGCTGGCGGTACGAGGATCTCGATACTCCCATCGGCGCAGCGGGATTCGAGGAGATTCGAAGCATCGCCGAGCTTCAGAATGAAGTCGGCGAAGTCATCGGAGTCGAGATCGTTTTCGACAGCGGCACAATGCGACTCACCGCAGGTGAATCGATGGGCTATGAGCTGAGAATGTACTACGAATTCGGGTCAGTGGACCAGTGAGGTTGCTGTCCAGGAAAGCTCTGCTGCCGTGAGGCGTAACCGGATTGCGGTGCGTACCCCTGAGGCGGGGCGAAGCCCTGAGGGCCGGTGAAGGCCGGGGGTTGCGGCGGAGCCTGTGTTGCGGATTGCTTCGGTGCCCAGTGGCGGACGCTTCGTTTGAAGATCAGGATGAAGGCGATCAGGGCGGATAGGAAGGCGATCGGGGCAGCGATTGCGTTGAGCATGATCGGGTCGACCGGGCCGAGGAAGTAGGCCTTGGTTCCAGTGGGGGCGGGGATGGTCTTCCAGAGGATGACGGCTCCGGTAGCCCAGGCGGCCAAGGGCAGCAGCACGATGCCGACCCATATCGCGGTGAGGATTCGTGCCCAGCGGCGGCGCTTCTGGAGGCCGATTGCGGATAGAAGTGCAAGGACCGCGAGGGTGGCGGGGAGCGCGTAAACCGTCACGAGGGCGTAGAGGAATTCGCCTCGGGCGAGGATCTCCGGAGTGTCGCCTGGCTCGTTCAGTCCATAGGCTTCTCGGTCTGCCATGAGCCCGACAATGCGCTGCATCAGCAGGAAGTAGAGCGCGGGCGTGGCGATCGTGATGAGGACGACCGCTGTCTGGATAACTCCGACTGAGGCTGGCTTGCGGTCGGGTTGTACAGGGCCGGTTGGGATCTGCGGGCTGTAGGTCATTCGCTCTCCAGTGATGGCGCGGATAGGACATGCCCGCCCAGGGTGAGTTTGCGACGGACCTGGGCGGGCACGGGATCGGGTTGAGGGGTTGCGAAACAGCGCGGCGGCCGGGTCCTGTCGGGCTCGGCCGCCGCTGTTTGTCGTTGCGGGTTAGGCGAGGGGGTCGTTCTCGTCGTTGAATCGGGCGAGGCCCCAGACGTCTTCGTCTTCGGTGAGCCAGGTGCCGGTGTTGGTGTCCTCGTCGTCGCCGAGGCCGTTGGCGCCGCGACCGCCGCCCATCATGCCTCCGGCGCCGGCCTTGCCGCCTGCGCCGGCTCCGGCCGTCTTGCCGAAGAGGCCCTGGCCCTTGCCCATGCCGCCAGCACCGGCGCCGCGGCCAGCGCCGCCCGCTCCGGTCATGCCCGACATGCCGCCCGTGCCGCCAGCGGCCGGACCGAAGAGGCCGGACCCAGGGCCGAGGCCACCGCCGCCGCCCGCGCCCATGCCGGTACCGGCACCAGCGCCGAGACCCGTGCTGGGCAGCGTGCCCGCACCGAGCCCGCCGCCCGAGGCCAGACCACCGGAGGTCTCGTCGTCATCGTCGGTTGAGGACTCCCACGGGTTGAGGCCCGAGTCGGTTCCGGTGTTCGAGCCGCCAGTGAGGTTGCCGCCGCTCAAGCTCGACGAGGTCGCGGGCGGAGTGAGCCCGGCGCTGCCGGAGCTGTCAACCGACCCGTTCCAGTTGCCGCCGCCAGGCGGCGAGTAGCCGGAGCCGCTCAGGTCGCCAGCGGACTCGCGGAAGGTCGTGTCGCCGGACGGCTGGACGGTCGGGACGAACTCGGAGGCGGAGGTCTCGGCATCTTGCCAGCGAGCGGTAACGGTGTCGTTCTGCTCTGCCGCGCGGGCTTCGTAGTCCTCAGAGCCTGATTCGTAGTCCTGCGAGGCGCGCTCGTCGGCATCATTCTTAGCAAGCTGCTCAGCTTGAGCACGCAGCGAGGACTCTTGCGACGCGGTGAGCGTTGTCGCCTCGGTCTTCTCGGTGGCGTTCATCCCGGTGGTGTCCACGCCGTTGACGTGTTCGGCCTTGAGACGCGTGTAGTGGTACTCGGTCTGGTCGACGACGTACTGGTTCAGCTCGTTCGTGTACTCGCTGTCGAAACCGCTGAGTTCCATCGCCTCATCGGTCGTTCCAGTTCCCGCAAACGTGCAGTCCTCGGCGATGTCGCAGTCCCCGTTGGTGAACGGGGCACGGACGTGGATTCTGCCGTCAGTGAAGAGCGACATCTTGTCTTCGACCCAGTACTGCGGGGCCGGGTAGGGCAGCTCGCCAGAACCAGCGCCCTGGAGGTTGTAGATCTCATCGCCCTTTTGGTTGAGCAGACCGGCCATACCGGTCGTCTCGGTGCCGATGTCAGATGCGATCTGCGCGCAGTTGGCGAACACGGCCTCCATCTGCTCGGCGAACGCGTCGAAGTCGTTGCCCTGCCAGCCGTTCGACAGCTCAGTAAGCTTCGACCGGAGGATCGGCTCGACCGCGGTCCCCTCGTTGGTTGCGAAGTCGTTGTTGAAGATCAGCCACTTCAGGGCGACTTCCTTCAGCGCGTACTTGTCCGGGTCCGGGGGCCTGATCTGCGAGACGAGCGACTGGACTTCTTCCTGGCTCGGAGCAGCGGTACCGGTGGCCACGCACTTCAAGTTTGCGACCTGACCCGCGACCGGGATTGCCGACACCAGCTTGACCCAGGCGTCCTCGGCCGGGTTGTGGGTGTTTTCGCAGTCTCCATTGCCGCACGGAGCACCTGACAGGTAGGCACCATCAGCGCTTGCCTGCTGACCGTCGACAGCTTCCTGGCCCTCGAGTTCGCCGTTGCCAGCGTATTCCTCAGTCTGGAATTCGATGTTGTCGCCCATGACTACTGGACCTCCGCAATCCGGTCGTTGACGGTCGTGTTGACCTCAGGCAGGTAAGTGTCGACGAACCACTGGTTGAGTTCTTCGCCGGTGAACTGATACGCCGGGGTTCCTTCGTTTCGAAGGCCGAAGTCCGCGCCGTAGTTCAGCTGAATGTGAAACACCCACTGCCCATCACGGGCAATCACCTCGACGTTGGGGCTTTCCGCGCTGCCGATCCAAGAGACCAAGGTTCCCTGGTCCCAGGGATCTCCGAACTCCTCGCTCTGACCATCGGTCCCTTGGGATGACGCCGACTCGGCGGCAGCAACACGGTCCTCGTAGGCGGCCGTTGCCTGCTCCTCATCCTCGGTGGGGATGATCTTGACTTTGATTTCCCCGCCACCCATTGTGCTTGCGTACTCATCGGCGGCAGAAATACTGATGAGGTCGTTGCAGCCGATCGAATCGGGATCCAGCGTGTTCCCGATCTCGGAAACGGTCGGTTCGCCACCAGCAGCAGTCGAGGAGCCATAGCCCTCGATTCCCATTTCATCGGTAATGGGCTGCAGGTTGCTGAGAACTTCGCAAGCGTTCCAGGAGGCCATCTCGTTGTAGACGGCGTTGTCGCTGCCGCCGTTATCGCCGTTTGAGTCGCCGGAGGTGTCCTCGCCTCGTTGGAGGAGGCTGCAGCCGCTCAGGAGGAGTGCAGCGGCGCCGGTCGCGGCGAAGGTCTTGAAGATTGTGCGCTTCATGAGTTCGGGGGTCCTAGGAGTTCTCGACGTCGGATTGGCTGGCGTTGAATTCAGTGAGGTTCAATTCCTCGGAATCCATGTGCACGCCAAGCGATTCGTTGATCGTCACGATGGCGCCGTAAAGGTCTGCGCGGAGTTTCTGCAGGTTGTTCCACAGCTCCTCGTGGGCGGCTGCGTAATCGAGTCGGGCCTGCTGCGAGGAGTCGAGGAGGCCGAAGCCGGGTTCGACGCCGAGTTCGTTGCCCGTGGCCAGCATCTGGAGCTTCTCGGTTACGAAGTTGAAGCGAAGCGCGAGTTCGTCGCGGTACGCCTCCAAGTAAGCGGGGTCGAGAATGCGCTGAGCCACGGTGGGGACCTCCGGGGGTGTATCGGGCGAAACTTCTGCAAAACCGTCTCGATTCTAACGGCTCGTTGCAACACCGTGTGATCGTGGTGTTCTCGCACTGTCGCCCGAACGGGTGTAGACGCTTTCGGCGTGTCGCCTTGACGGGGATTGACAAAGCGTGTCACCGTCGTAGATCACGCGATGAGTCTTCATAGCGTGCAAGTGAATATCAAACGGTGGGCCGCCTCCAAGAGTCGAATCAAGCGGCGGCCCACCACCAAACACCAGGAAGGCGAACCTCCCGTGGTCAGTCCCACCCTACGCGAAAACCGGGCCGCGTCAACAGCTCATTACGCGCGTTTCACCGAATCGGGAACCCAAGCGGTGCCCGGTGTTTCCCCTGTTCAACGACCGAAGTTGGAGGACTGCTGGACTGCCGTCCGGCCCGTCTCCGGCACCCCGCTCTGGGCCCGTCCGGGGCCTGACGGCGGTCGGGCCGCCGTTCCTCCCTGGGCGCCGTGGCCTCGTACGCCGCAGGACCCCGCTCGCTTCGCCGCCAAGCTCGCGGCCGTACGAGAAGCGGCCGAGCCCCCGATGCCACATCCGGCTGCGGCCCTTCGCAAGCGGCTCGCGCTGCTGCTCGGGTTCGCGTACCTGCTCCTGTACGCGCTGGCCTCGGGGCTGGCCCTGCCGCTGCTCGCCGAGCCCGACTCCGAGCCGCGTGACGGGGACGAACCTGCCGAGGACCCCGCTCCCCCGTTGGTCGACTACCGGCCGCGACCGCACCCCAGGCCCGATCCGCATGAGCCCGGGTTGCATGTCAGGCCGGACGGGTCGCGGTATCTCGTTGTGCCGCTGAACTTCGCGGGGGCCGCCGCGTGAAGGGAGCGAACGCGCCGCTGGATACGACGTACGTGGTCGGGAAGGCCTGGATCGGCGACCGGTTCCTGCGGTTCGACGCGAGCTTCTGCCAGTCCCGCATCCGGGTGACCTTCGCGGGGGCGGAAACGAGGGCCGTCGGGTCGGTCATCTACCTCGACACCGACCAGCCCGCGCTGCGGGTCAGTTCGCCGATCGATGCCGAGTGGGCCGGGCTGCATTGCGCGGCGATCATTCAGCGGGCGACGGTGATCTGGGCCGAGGCGGTCCGGGAGTGCAACGGGTAGAGCAGAGCGCCCCGCCCGGAAACCCGGGCGGGGCGCTTGACAGAAAATCAGTACGCGCCTTGCGGGCGCAGGATGGCGGTCACCGTGCGCAGCAGGATGACGAAGTCCAGCGAGAGGTTCCAGTGCTCGACGTAGCGCAGGTCGAGGCGCACGGCCTCTTCCCAAGGGAGGTCTGAGCGACCGGAGACCTGCCAGAGGCCGGTCATGCCGGGCTTGACGGCAAGGCGGCGGCGCATGTCGGATTCGTAGGCGGCCACCTCGATCGCGAGCGGCGGGCGGGGTCCGACGAGGCTCATGTCGCCGCGGAGGACGTTGACGAGTTGGGGGAACTCGTCGATGGAGAAGCGGCGCAGGTATTTGCCGACGGTGGTGATGCGGGGGTCGTCCTTCATCTTGAAGAGGACGCCGTCGCCTTCGTTGAGGTGCGCGATTTCGGCGAGGCGGCGTTCGGCGTCCATGTGCATGGTGCGGAACTTCCAGATGGTGAACGGCTGGCCGTCCTTGCCGATGCGCTCCTGTTTGAACAGGGCCGGGCCGGGCGAGGTGCAGCGGATGAGGAATGCGGCGCTGAGGAGGAGCGGGGAAAGTGCGAGGAGGAGCATGGCGGCGCCGACTCGGTCCACGGCTTCCTTTGCGACGCGGCGGACTCCGGTGAGGCGGGCGTGGTCGAGGTGGAGCATGGGGAGGCCGTCGACGGGGCGGACGGTGGTGCGGTCACCGGCGACGTCGACGAGTGCGGAGGCGACGATGAGGTCGACTTCGCTGCGTTCGAGTTTCCAGGCGAGGCGGCGGAGCGCTTGGCCGTCGATTTCGGGGCAGCCCAGGACGATCACGGTGTCGGCGCGTTCGGCGGCGACGGCTTCGGCGATGCGGTCGAAGCTGCCGCGGACGCGGGTGTCAAAGTCCAGCAGGGCCCCTTGGGGTCTGTCGGTGGGCAGACAGGCGGCGACGACGTTGAGGCCGTGGTAGTGCTCGCGGCGGAGCTGGACGATGAGGGCGGCGACGGAGGACTCGTGGCCGACGAGGACGACGCGTTTCATGCAGCGGCCGTCGCGGCGCATGTGGTGGAGCCATTTGCGCCAGGCGAAGCGGGCGACGATGGAACAGGCTGCGGCCGTGGGGATCGCGATGAGGACGAAGACGCGGGAGGTCGGGAGTTCCAGTCCATAGGAGACTATTGCGACCGCTGCGGTGAGCGCTACTGCTCCGTGGACGATGCGCTGGTATTCCTCGGTGCCTACGAAGAGGTAGCGCTTCTCGAAGGCTCGGGAGAGGCCGAGGGCCGCGATCCATACGGCGGGCAAGGCGATCAGAGCGAGGGCGTAGATGCGGGTGCCGTCGTTGACATGGCCGAAGCGGGCGAAGAAGGCCAGCGCCGCACCGAAGATGCCGGCGCCGATGTCGGAGGCGATGATGCCCGTGAAGTACTTGCGCTGCCAGGCAGGTGGGCCGCCGTAGGGCCGGGTCGCTTGGGGTCCTATGGAATAGACGCGCCCTCTCGCGGGGCTGTCCTGCACGCCATCGAAAGCCGTCGAGTCCGCAACCACTGTCATGACCGGTTAACGACCGACTGGACTTTGAGTGACGGGGTTGTCACCCTGCGGAGTACGTGAGGTCCGGTCTAGTTAGGACTACGAGGGGGCGTTGAACGCGTTCTGCGCCAGGACGAAGCCTTTTTCGATGATGGCTTCGACCGCGTCGGCGGCGAGTTCGATGTTCAGGTCGACTTCGGGGCGTTCGGCTTTCGCGAAGTCCTTGAGGACGAAGTCGGCCGCGTCCTGGCGGCCGGGCGGGCGGCCGACGCCGAAGCGGACGCGGGCGTAGTCCTTGGTGCCCAGGACTTTCGTGAGGGAGCGGAGGCCGTTGTGGCCGCCTTCGCCGCCGCCGCGCTTGAGGCGCAGCTCGCCGAAGGGGACGTCGAGCTCGTCGTGGACCGCGATCACCGAGTCGGGGGCGACCCCGAAGTACTGGGCGAGCGGGCCGACGGCCTCACCGGAGAGGTTCATGAACGTCAGCGGTTTGACGAGAATGACGCGAGGCCCGCCTACCCCCAAGCGGGCCTCGCAGACTTCGGCGCGGGCCTTGCGGGCCACGGCGAAACGGCCGCCGACGCGCCGGGCGAGCGCGTCGACAACCATGAAACCGACATTGTGGCGGTTCGCGGCGTACTTCGGCCCGGGGTTGCCCAGGCCGACCACGAGCGTCGGGGTGTCGGTCATGTAGGTACTCGGTTTTACTCGGCGGCAGCGGCGGCGGGGGCGGCTTCGCCCTCGGCGGCCTCGTCCTCGGCCGGGGCTTCGCCGCGCGGCTCGGAGACGGAGGCGACGGCCTGCGAGCCGTCGGTCAGGATGACGATGCCCTCGGGGACCACGATCTCGGAGACCAGACGCTGCGAACCGATGGCCAGGCCCTCGATGCTCACCTCGATCGACTCGGGGATGTGGGTGGCCTCGGCCTCGACCGACAGGACGGTGAGGTCGTGCACGACCAGGCCGCCCTTTTCGGCTTCGCCGACGAAGGAGAGCTGGATGTCGGTGGTGACCTTCTCGCCGCGGCGGACGATCAGGAGGTCGGCGTGGACGATCTCGTCACGCAGCGGGTCGCGCTGGATGTCCTTGGGGATCACCAGCTCGCGGGTGCCGTCAGTGACCTCGATGGCCATGAGCTGGTTGGCGCCGCCCTTGCGGATGGCGGCGGCGAGCTCGAGCGAGGGAAGGGAAATGTGGAGCGGCTTCTCGCCGTGGCCGTAGACCACCGCGGGAACCTTTCCAGCCCGGCGCGTACGGCGGGCACCGCCCTTCCCGAAGTCAGTGCGAGGCTCGGCGCTGATACGAACTTCGGACACGGAAATACTCCCCTGTTTCTTAGCAACATTTGCGGCGCTCGACGCTCACGTCGGCATTCAGAAGGGCACTCGAGCCCTGAAAAAGACCTACGCCTTTGCGTCGATTACGGCGCCCTCTGGAGGACACCCTCGCCGTCGGCAACCCCACCAGAGTACTACGCGCATCAGATCAGGCTTGACACGGGCGTCGATATGTGACTTACGAGAGACCGCCGAAGAGCGTGGTGACGGAGCCGTCGTTGAAGACCTCCCAGATGGCCTTCGCGACGAGCGGCGCGATGGACAGGGTGGTGATCTTCTCCAGGTCCTGGGCTTCCTTGGGGAGCGGCAGGGTGTTGGTGACGATCACTTCGCTGACGGGCGCCTTGGCGAGGCGCTCGACGGCGGGGCCGGACATGATCGCGTGCGTGGAGGCGATCACGATGTCCTCGACGCCGGACTCCTTGAGCATCTCGGCGGCGGAGCAGATGGTGCCCGCGGTGTCGATCATGTCGTCGATGAGGAGGCAGGTGCGTCCTTCGACGTCGCCGACGACCTTGTGCGCGACGACCTGGTTGGGCTTGAGCGGGTCGCGGGTCTTGTGCACGAACGCGATGGGGCAGCCGCCGAGGCGGTCGGACCAGCGCTCGGCGAGGCGCACGCGCCCGGTGTCGGGCGAGACGACGGCCATCTGGCGGTCGGCGTACTTCTCCTCGACGTAGCGGGCGAGCGTGCCCATGGCGAAGAGGTGGTCGACGGGGCCGTCGAAGAAGCCCTGGATCTGGGCGGTGTGGAGGTCCACGGTGAGGATGCGGTCGGCACCTGCGGTCTTGAGCAGGTCGGCCATGAGGCGCGCGGAGATGGGCTCGCGGCCGCGGTGCTTCTTGTCCTGGCGCGCGTACGGGTAGAACGGCAGCACGACGGTGATGCGCTTCGCGGAGCCGCGCTTGAGCGCGTCGATCATGATGAGGGTCTCCATGACCCACTCGTTGATCGGGGCGGGCATGGACTGCACGACGAAGGCGTCGCAGCCGCGGACCGACTCCTGGTAGCGCACGAAGAGCTCGCCGTTGGCGAAGGAGTAGGCGCTCATCGGGGTCGGTGCGACCCCGAGGTGCTTCCCGATCTCCTCAGCCAGCTCCGGGTAGGCGCGCCCGGAGAACAGCATGAGCATCTTGGAGTTGACAGCGGACATGCTCGCCATGACGTGGGCTCCCCCAGTAGGTCGTCTCACCTGAACCTCGACGGTTCCAGTGTCCCCGACCCGGCCCCGAAGCGCGAGGGGACCGGGGGGTTTAGTGTCCCGTCACGCTTCCGACACTCCCGCCTCACCCTTCGCTCGCCTCGCTGCCTTATCGGAGACGGTGCCGGGGCGCTTCTTGGCGACCCAGTCGGTGAGCACGGCCTGGCGGGCGCGGGCCACGCCGAGGTCGCCGGGTTCGACGTCCTTGACGATGGTGGAGCCGGCGGCGATGTAGGCGCCGTCGCCGACCGAGACGGGGGCGACGAGGACGGTGTCGCAGCCGATGAAGGCCGCTTCGCCGATCTCGGTGCGGTGCTTCTTGACGCCGTCGTAGTTGGCGGTGATGACACCGCAGCCGATGTTGGCGTTGGCGCCCACGGTGGCGTCGCCGAGGTAGGCGAGGTGGTTGGCCTTCGCGCCGGGGCCGATCTCGGCGTTCTTGGTCTCGACGAACGCGCCGATCTTGGCCTTCTCGGCGAGCTTGGAGGCCGGGCGCAGGTGCGCGTACGGGCCGACGTGCGCGCCTTCTCCGATGTGGGACTGGTCGGCGTGGGAGCGGACGACGACGGCGCCCGCGCCGACGATGGTGTCGGTGAGGGTCGTGTCGGGGCCGATCTCGGCGCCGGAGTCGACGGCGGTGGCGCCCTTGAGCTGCACGCCGGGGTGCAGGTGGACGTCGGGGGCGACCTTGGCGGTGGCGTCGATCCAGGTGGTGGCCGGGTCGTCCATGGTGACGCCGGACTTCATCAGCTCGGTGTTGATGCGGCCCTGGAGGATGCGGCGGAGGTCGGCGAGCTGGGCGCGGTCGTTGCAGCCGAGGGTCTCGGTGGGGTCGTCGACGACGACGGCGCCGACGGTGTGACCGGCTTCGCGCGCGAGCTCGATGATGTCGGTGAGGTAGTACTCGCCCTGGTCGTTGGCGGTGGAGAGGCGCGCGAGCTGGGCGCGGAGGACGTCGGCGTCGCACGCGAAGGTCCCGGAGTTGATCTCGCGGATGGCGAGTTCCTCGGGGTCGGCGTCGCGGTGCTCGACGTTGCGGAGCACGTTGCCCTCGTTGTCGCGCACGATGCGGCCGAGGCCGGTGGGGTCGTCGACGACGGCGGTGAGGACCGTGACCGAGTTGCCCTTCTTCTCGTGCACCTCGACGAGCTCGGCGATGGAGCTGGAGCGCAGGAGGGGCGCGTCCCCGAAGGCGACCACGATGGTGCCCTTGAGGTCCGGGTTGGCGTCCATCGCGATCTTGACGGCGTGGCCGGTGCCGAGCTGCTGGTCCTGGAAGACCGTGTCGGCCTCGGGGGCGACCTCGGCGAGGTGGGCGCGCACCTGGTCGGCGGCGGCGCCGACGACCACGATCTGGCGCTCGGGCCGGATGGCCTTCACACTGCGGAGGACGTGGCCCACCAGGGAGCGGCCGAGCACCTCGTGCAGGACCTTCGGTTTGGAGGACTTCATGCGGGTGCCCAGGCCAGCGGCCAGGATGATCGCCGAACGCTCACTGCTCATGATGGGCCATGGTAGTCGGTGGCCCCGACATGAACAGCCCGGCCCGGGGGCGTGGGCCGTCACCGAATCGTTACGAATGGAACACGCTCTCCATCTCGCTGACACTTGTGCGAGCTGCGTCACTCATCATATGTTGCAGACAACAACAAACCTCGGAGGTACCTCTCATGCACCTTCTCAGTCCACGCCCGCTCCTGGCCGCCGCCGCAGGCACGGCCCTCGTCTTCACCATGGCCGCCTGCGGCTCCGATGACGGCGGCGGTGGCGGCGACGACAAGCCCTTCATCGGCGTCATCCTCCCCGACTCCGCCTCCTCGGACCGGTGGGAGACCGCCGACCGCAAGTACCTCGAAGCCGCGTTCGAGGCGGCCGGGGTCGACTACGACATCCAGAACGCCCAAGGCAGCCGCGAGGACTTCCAGACCATCGCCGACCAGATGCTCACCAAGGGCGTCAACGTGCTGGTCACCGTGAACCTCGACTCCGGCACCGGCAAGACCGTGATCGAGAAGGCCAAGTCCCAGGGCGTGGCCACCATCGACTACGACCGGCTCACCGAAGACGGCGGCGCCGACTACTACGTGAGCTTCGACAACGAGCAGGTCGGCGTCCTCCAGGGCGAGGGCCTCGTCTCCTGCCTTGAAGGCGCGGAGAAGCCGCTCGTCGCCGAGCTCAACGGCTCCCCGACCGACAACAACGCGACCCTGTTCAAGAACGGGTACGACTCGGTGCTCCAGCCGCTCTACGACGCCGCGACGTTCGAGAAGGGCCCCGACGAGTGGGTGCCCGACTGGGACAACGCCCAGGGCGGCACGCTCTTCGAGCAGATGCTCACCGACACCGGCACCGAGATCGACGGCGTGCTGGCCGCCAACGACGGCCTGGCGCACGCGGTCATCACCGTCCTGGAGCGCAACAACCTCAACGGCACCGTGCCCGTCACCGGGCAGGACGCCACCATCCAGGGGCTGCAGAACATCCTCACCGGCGACCAGTGCATGACCGTGTACAAGGCGATCGAGGAGGAGGCCAACGCGGCCGCCGAACTCGCCGTGGCCCTTGCCAACGGCGAGAAGCCGACCACCGACGCCAGCGTCGTCGACCCGGTGAGCGGGGCCGAGGTGGCCTCCGTGCTCCTCGAACCCGTCGGGATCACCATCGAGAACATCCAGCTCGTCGTCGACGACGGCTTCGCCGACCCGGCCGAGCTGTGCGCCGGGGAGTACGCGGCGCTCTGCACCGAGCACGGCATCGGATAGGGGCTGCACGTGCTGCTCGAACTCACCGGACTCTCGAAGCGCTTCGGACCGGTCGAGGTCCTCTCCGACGTCGATCTCGCGATCGACGCCGGAGAGGTCTGCGCGCTGGTCGGCGACAACGGCGCCGGAAAGTCCACACTGGTCAAATGCGTCGCCGGGATCCACGGCATCGACGGCGGGAGCATCGCTGTAGACGGCGAGTCCCGCCACATCACTGGCCCCCGCGACGCCGCCTCGCTCGGGATCGAGGTCGTCTACCAGGACCTCGCGCTGTGCGACAACCTCGACGTCGTCGAGAACCTGTTCCTGGGGCGGGAGAAAGTCCGCGGGCTCGTCCTCGACGACGACGCCATGGAGCAACTGGCGGCCGAGACGCTCGCTTCGCTTGCGGTGCGCACGATCCGGAACCTCCGCCAGCCCGTGGCCAGCCTCTCCGGCGGCCAGCGCCAGACCGTCGCGATCGCCAAAGCGGTGCTGTGGAACTCGCGGCTGGTCATCCTCGACGAGCCGACCGCCGCGCTGGGCGTGGCCCAGACCCGGCAGGTGCTCGAACTCATCCGCCGCCTCGCGGACCAGGGTCTCGCGGTGCTGTACATCTCCCACAACCTCAACGACGTCTTCGCCGTCGCCGACCGGATCGCCGCTCTCTACCTGGGGCGCATGGCGGCCGTGCTCGACGCCGCCGACGCCACCCAGTCGCAGGTGGTCGAACTCATCACCAGCGGCAGGTCCGGGACCCTCGGGCTCGGCGCGGACACGAATGGAGCCCGGACGTGACCACAGTGGAGACCCGGCCGGAGGCCGGGACGGAGCCGGGAGCGGTGCGCGCCGTCGCCGAGCACCTGCGCGGGTACTGGGCGGAGGTGCGCTCGGGCGAGGTCGGGGCGCTGCCGGCCGTCGCGGGGATCATCGCGCTGTGCGTGTTCTTCGGGATCTCGCAGCCGGTGTTCCTCTCGGTGGGGAACCTCGCGAACCTGTTCGGGCAGGGCGCGGCCGTCGCGTGCATCGCGATGGGCCTGGTGTTCGTGCTCATCCTCGGCGAGATCGACCTGTCGGCCGGGTTCGCCTCAGGCGTGTGCGCGGCGGTCATGGCGGTGGTCCTCACCAACTGGGGGATGCCGTGGCCGCTCGCGGTCGGCGCGGCGATCGCCACGGGTGTGGTGATCGGGCTGCTGCTGGGGGCGCTGGTGGTGAAGCTCGGCATACCGTCGTTCGTGGTGACGCTCGCGGCGTTCCTGGCGTTCCAAGGGATCGTGCTCATGATCCTCGAGGAAGGCAGCAACATCAGCATCAACAACGAGACGGTGAAGGCCGTGGCGGGCGGGAACCTGGAGCGCTGGCAGGGCTGGGCGCTGCTGGTGTTCACGGTGGCGGCTTACGCTGGGCTGCAGTTGCACCGGTGGCGGCGGCGCGTCGCAAGGTCGCTCGTGCACGAGCCGCTCGCGGTCGTGGCGGCGCGGATCTCGGCGCTCGGGCTGCTGCTGACGGCCGGGGTGTTCCTGTTGAACCTGGAGCGTTCGGCGAACCCGCAGATCATCTCGCTCACGGGCGTTCCCGTGGTGGTCGTGATCCTCGGGGCGCTGTTCGCGGTGTGGACGTTCGTGCTGCACCGCACCAGGTTCGGGCGGCACCTCTATGCGGTGGGCGGGAACCGGGAGGCGGCGGTGCGCGCGGGCGTGAACGTCGACCGGGTGCGCATCGCGGCGTTCGTCATCTGCTCGGGCATGGCGGCGGTCGGCGGCATCGTCGCCGCGTCGCGCGCGGCCTCGGTGGACCCCAACACGGGAGGGTCCAATGTGCTCCTGCTTTCTGTGGGGGCGGCGGTCATCGGCGGTGCTAGCCTCTTCGGTGGCAAGGGCACGGTGCGGGCGGCCCTGCTGGGAGGAGCGGTCGTGGCGATCATCAACAACGGCATGGGCCTGATGGGGCTGAGCGCCGGCGTGCGCTTCGGCGTCACGGGCGCGGTGCTGCTGCTCGCGGCGGGCGTGGACGCCATGTCCCGGGGCCGGGGCAAGCTCTTCGGCAGGCACTGACCGGTGGCCCTGCCTCCGGCCGTGGAACTGCGGCGGCGCAACCGCGCGGCGCTGCTCGAACAGCTCCACCGGCACGGCCCCCAGACCCGCGCCGCGCTCACGGAATCGTTGGAGCTCAACCGTTCCACGATCGGCGCGCTCGCGACCGACCTGGCCGAGTCAGGGCACCTGCAGGAGACGACGGGGCAGTCGACCGGCGCGGCCGGTCGACCCTCGACGCTCGTGGCGTGCGTCCCGCAGTCGATCACGGTGGCGGTCGTGGAGATCCGCGCCGACCGGCTGCGGTTCGCGCTGGTCGGGTTGGGCGGCGAAGTGCTGGAGCGGTCGGAGACCGCTTTGGACGCGGGCGACGATCCGATGGCGGCGGTCGCGGTGCTGACCGGGGGGACGGCCGCTGGCGCGGTGGAGGCCGTGGCGGCAGTGCCGGGCCTGGTCGACGAGGGCGTGGTCGCGCTCTCGACGGAGCTCGGGTGGGTCGACCGGGATGCCACGGCGGAGCTGGCGGCGGCGACGGGCCGGGAGTGGCGGGTCGTGGACACGGCGACGGCGGCGGCGGTCGGCGAGTGGTCGCGCGGGGACGCGCACGAGGCCCGGAAGCTGATCTACCTGCACGGGGGCCGGGGGTTGACGGCCGGGCTGGTGATCGACGGCCGGGCGCAGCGCGGCGGGTCGATCCAGTTGGGGCACATCGTGGTCGAACCGGGCGGCCTGGAGTGCGCGTGCGGGCTGCGGGGGTGCCTGGAGGCCGAGATGGAGGCGTTCGGGTTCGCCGACGACATCGAGGGCGCGACCCTCGCGGCGGGCCTGGGCGACGGCGCGGCCCGCGACCGGCTGCGCCGGTCGGGCCAGGACCTGGGCCGGGCGCTGGGCGCGGTCGTGACGGCGACGGGCCCGGACGAGATCCTGTTCGGCGGCTGGCTTCGCGAGCTGTACCTGTCGGCGGCCGCCCCGGTGCGTTCGGCACTGGCGGAGACGACCCTGCCGCACCTGCGCTCGAAACTGCGGCTGCGCACGCCGGTACTCGGTGATGAAGGTGCGCTGATCGGCGCGGCGGAGACGGGTTTCGCGGCGGTCTTCGACCGCATGCGTTAGCGTCTCGCGACTTGTTCGAGGTCGTATCAGACGACCGGGCGACCCGTTGACCGCCGAACTGAATGGTACCTTTTCTCGTACAACTCATGTACCATATGAGGTGCCACAATTGCGAGAGGAGGCGGCCCCATGACCATTACCGCAAGTGAGGCCAGGAGGGACCTGTTCCCGCTCATCAAGAAGGTCAACGACGACCACTCCCCCGTGCGGATCTCCTCGAAGGGCGGCAACGCCGTGCTGATGTCAGAGGAGGACTACGAGGCATGGCAGGAAACGATGTACTTGCTCCGGTCGCGCCGCAACGCTGAGCGACTGCTGAGCTCGATCGCCGAAATGGACGCCGGAGGCGGCACCGTCCGCGACCTCATCGAGGTGGAGGACGACTGAGTGAAGACCGTCTTTTCGGAAGTCGGCTGGGAGGACTACACCTACTGGGCCGAGAGCGACCGCAAGATCACCAAGCGGATCAACCGCCTGGTCAAGGAGATCAAGCGTGAACCGTTCACTGGCATCGGCAAACCCGAGCCGTTGAAGGGGCCGCTCTCCGGATGGTGGTCGCGGCGGATCGATGAGGAACATCGCCTGGTCTACCGGGTGCGGGATGACGTCGTCGAAATCGCCCAAGCCCGCGGACACTACGGCTGAGGGCGAACCGCTTTCGAATGGGGTCTGCTGGCTGGCCCGCCAGGACTCGAACCTGAAATGACTGAACCAAAATCAGTAGTGTTGCCAATTACACCACGGGCCATCGCGGGCAGCGCCGTTCAGCGGCCCGCGCGCAGCCATTCTAGCAGCCCGGACCAGCGCGGCTCCGGTGACGGAGTACCGGATCCGGGTGCGGGTCAGGGGCGCTGCGACCAGAGGTAGGCGGGCAGCTGGACTCGTACGTCCAGGAGGAAGTCGGCGCGCTGCAGCGCATCCGGAGGGTTGAGCACGCCCTTGCGGAAGTTCATGAGCCAACGGCCTTCGAAGCGCCACTGCCAGAATTCGGCGCGCTGGTCGGCAATCATCCACTCCATAGTGCGGGCGTGGATGACGTCGTACGCGAAGCGCCGGTCAGGCGAGGTGATCTTGAACTTGTCGTTGAAGGCCTGGTTCTCGAAGTCGATGTCGTTGCCGAACCGGCGCGAGGTCCCGGTCTCGTGGCCGATGTCGAGCAGCGGCACCGTGCCGGGGAGCGGCACTGCGACCACCTGGTAGTTGTGAATCTCCTTGTGCTCGCCACCGGTCACGAACCGGTACTCGCACATGAGTATCGGCTGGCCCCGGTGGTTCCCGCGCAGCACGTGGACCCCGCGTCGCTGACTGCCCTTGCCAAACGGCTCGGCACTAGACAGGCCCGCCATCGTCGGGTCGCCGCTGCGGTAGGCGTAGCCGCTCGCGTTGGCCCAGGCCTTGAGCTCCTTCGCCCGCTTGCCTTCGCCCCGGAAGTACAGCCAGACCGCCAGGCCGACGACCGCGAACGGGAGCAGCAGGCACAGGGGCGCGAGGTTGAAAAGGAGGTCGGTGCGTTCAAGCGGTGTCATCGCCGGTCCTGTGTCATGTGTGATGTACTACAGCCCCTCCGACGGTCCTACAGTTTCCTCAAAAGGTCCGAACCGGGTCATCGTGACTATTGCGCGGACCACACATGCTTCGGCACCTGGGCGCGCACGTCGTGCAGGAAGTCCGCGAGGTAGAAGACCTCGTTCAGGTTGAGCGCGCCCGACCGGAAGGTCATCAGCCAAGCGCCTTCGAAGCGCCAGCGGATCACGTGCGCGCGCGGATCGGCGAGCATCCACTCCATCGTGCGCGGATGGATCACGTCGTGCGCGAACCGCGGGCTCGGCGACGCGATCTTGAACTTGTCGTTGAACGCCTGGTTCTCGAACCCGAGATCCTTGTCGAACCGCCGGCTCAGCGCGTTCTCGTGCGCGATGTCGAGCAGCGGCCGCATCGCGGGGAGGCTGATCGCGACCACCTGGTAGTAGTGCGTGCTCTGCGAATCGCCGCTGCTGACGTGGTACTTGAGCTGGAAGCAGTGCAGGTGCACGTCCCGGTACGTCCCCCGCAGGACGTCGAGCGCCTCGTGGCCGCTGCCGTTGGTGAACGGCGGCTGCCGCGAGAGTCCCAGCGCCGACCGGTCCTGCGGCCAGTACTGGAAGCCGTGATGGGTCGCCCAGGCCGCGATGCGGGCGATGTGCCGCTGCCGCGCGCGCCGCGAGTAGACCACCGCGAGCGCGACGGCCGCGACGGGAATCCCCGCGCACACCGTTAGGAACACCATGCCGGACGCACCGGCGACGACCGATTCCACGACTCCTCCTCAGCGGGGCTGAACGCCGCCGGGGGGGGGGGGGGGGGGGGGGGGGGGGGGGGGTTGGGGGGGGGGGGGGGAGGGGAGGGGGGGGGGGGGGGAGGGGGGTGGGGGGGGGGGGGGGGGGGGGGGGGAGAGCCAACGCACTCGTGTTCGACGACC